>JAFAMK010000345.1 GCA_019233415.1 Vulcanimicrobiota bacterium | reverse complement strand
ATCGCCGCACCGGCGAGCGCGACGAGCAACCGCCGCCCGACCGCGCCGTCGTCGCCACGGCGCGCGCCGTTCGCGTAGAATACGACGACGGCGAGCGCGATGAACAGGGCGAGCGCGTACTGCCAGGTGTGGTAGAGCGGCGTCGCCGGCGCGACATCTTGCGCGAGCACGAGCGCGATCGCGAAGAGCGCGATCGCGACGACCGCGATGCGCGCGCTCACGATGCGCCGCGCTTGAGCGCCGGCGCGACCGCGTCGCGCATCTGTTCGAGCGTCATCGGGCCGTCGATGCCGCGCACGATGTGCCCGCTGCGGTCGACGATCACGCTCGTCGGCAGGCCGAGCGCCGCGTAGGCGCGGCCGTACTGCTGCTGCTCGTCGACGAGGACCGGGAACGTCACGCCGCGCTCGCGCGCGAACGCCGCCGCCGCGTCCGCCGACTCGCCCTGATCGACGCCGAGCACGACGACCGTCCCGGCGTGCTCGCGCGCGAAGCGTTCGAGCGCCGGCATCTCCTCGCGGCACGGCGGGCACCACGTCGCCCACAGGTTCATCAGCACGACCTGCCCGCGATGGCGCGCGAGCGAGTCGGGTTTGCCGTCCGTCCGGCGGACGTCGAACGACTGCGCCGGCGCGCCGGCGAGCATCCCGGGGCCGCCGCCGCTCACGGTTTTCCCGGGGTCGGGGGCGTTGTAGCACGCGCTCAGAATCAAGACCGACGCGATGACGAACAGCCTTCGCACGGAAACCTCTTCGTGGTGAACGCGACCGTTCCGTTCGTCTGGCACGCGCGCGAGCTGCGCGCCGCAGGGCTGGCCATCGCCGCGTACGAGGCCGGCAGCGACGCGCCGGACGCACCCGTCGTGCTGCTGCTGCACGGGCTCGGGCACTGGAGCGACGGCGCGTGGGGCCGGCTCGTGCCGCGGCTCGATCCCGGGTTCCGCTACGTCGCGTTCGATCTGCCGGGCTTCGGAGCGAGCGCGAAGCCGGACGCCGCGTACGACCGCGCGTTCTTCGCGCGCGTCATCGAGGGCGCGGTCGACGCGCTCGGGCTCGACCATTTCGCGCTCGTCGGCCACTCGCTCGGCGGGTTCCTCGCCGCCGACTATGCCGGAGCGCATCCCGAACGCGTCGCGCGGCTCGCGCTGATCGCACCGGCCGGCTTCGCGCGCAACGCACGCCACGTCGTGCTCGGCCTCGCGAGCGCGCTCGCGCGCCCGCTGATCCTGCGCCCGCCGTCGCGCCGGCTGATCGCGCGCATCCTGCGCATCGGCGTCGTCGACCGCGCAAGCCTCGATCCCGCGCACGTCGAACGCGCCTACGCCCTGGCGCAAGACCTCGCATTGCGCCGCGCATTCGCCGCCGTCTACTCGCATGCGCCCGAGACGTACGCTCCCGCGCAGGGCCGCGCGCTGCGCGAAGGCTTCGCGCGCTACCACGGCCCCGTCTTCTGCGCCTGGGGCCGACGCGACCGCTACATCGGCATCGCCGGACTACGCGGCGTCACACGCACCTACCCGCAAGCGCGCACACTCGTCCTACAGCGCAGCGCACACCTCCCGATGCTCGAAGAACCCGACACCCTCGCGACCGCACTGCGCGCATTCCTCGCCGAGCGCTAGCGCGGCGCGCTACCAGTCGCCCATCCGTTCTTCGTCGACGCTGCCTTCGAAGACGATCGTGCCGGGGGCGAGGATTGCGGAGACGACGGGTAGGCCGTCGTAGCGCAGGTCGCGGCGGAGTGCGTCGTCGGGCGAGCGGCCGAGGAGGGCGGCGAAGCGCGTCAGGACGTCGGGCGCGCAGAGGACGCGTTCGGGTGCGACGTTGTAGAGGCGGCGGAAACCTGCCAGGGCGTGCTCGAAGGCGGGCTCGTCGAACGACGCGCCGAGCGCGACGGTCCAGTGCACGCGTTCCAGGGCTCGCTCCCTAGCCACCCGAACCGCAGGCGCGATGCCGGCTCGGATCTTGGACGGACGCGCGCTCGCGCAGGAGCTGCGCGACGAGGTCGCGGCGCGCGGCGCGCGGCTGCGCGAACGCGGGATCGCGCCGTCGCTCGTGGTCGCGATCGTCGGCGAGGACGCGGCGAGCGTCGCGTACGTGCGCAGCATCGAGAAGGCCGGCGCGAAGGTCGGCGTCGACGTGCGCGTCGCCGCGCTGCGCGCCGACGCCGACGAGGTCGACGTGCGCACGCTCCTGCGCGTGCTGGGCGACGATCCGCTCGTGCACGGCGTGATCCTCCAACAGCCGCTTCCGCCGCACCTGGCGATTCGGCGCATCGCCGAGGCGGTGCCGCCGCACAAGGACGTCGACGGCGCGAACCCCGTCAACCTCGGGCGGCTGGCGTTCGCGAGCGGCAGCGAGTTCGTCCCGGCGACGCCCGCGGCCGTCATGCTGCTGCTCGAACGCAGCGAACGCTGGCCGCTGTGCGGCGCTCGCGCGTGCATGGTTGGGCGCTCGAACGTCGTCGGCCTGCCCGTTTCCTTGCTGCTGATGGCGCGCGACGCGACGGTCACCGTCACGCACAAGGAGACGCGCGACCTCGCGCACCACACGCGCGACGCGGAGATCGTCGTCGTCGCGACCGGCGTTCCGGGCTTGTTGCGCGCCGGCATGGTCGCGCCCGGTGCGACGGTGATCGACGTCGGCACGACGTTCGTCGACGGCAAGCTCGTCGGCGACGTCGCGTACGACGAAGTCGCCGAAGTCGCCGGCGAGATCACGCCGGTTCCCGGCGGCGTCGGTCCGGTCACCAACGTCGCGCTCCTGCGCAACGTCGTCCTCGCCGCCGAGCGAATGCACTAGTTCTGCGAGAAGTGCTTCCCGAAGAACGCCTCTTGATGCGCGCGGAATTCGCCGCCCGGCGCGTCCTCGCGCACGATGCGTTCTTGCGCACGCTTGCGTTCGAGCAGTTGCCGCAACTGCGGCAAGAGTCGGCGCAGGAACCCTAATTCGGCCGCCAACCGCGCTTCGGCGGTGCGCAGCTCGAGCAGCCGCTGCTTGAGCGCGTCGGCGACTTGCAGCGCATCACCGACGACGTAGCTGGCGTCGACCGGATCCTGCGGCACGTCGACCTCGCTCGCGTGCCCCGAGAACGCCACGAGCAGGCGCGAGTACTCGCGAAACTCGTGCAGCACGCGGTCGGTCAGTTCGGACGCGCGCGCTTCGGCCTCGCCTTCCTCGTCGCGCGGCTCGTCGATGAACTCGACCTCCGCGAGCAGGTACGGCTCGCGGCTGACGATCGACGCGATCCGAAAGCGCTTGCCGCCGGTCGTGCTGATGTAGTAGCGCCCGGCCGGAAGCGGCGTCACCTCCGCGATCTCGGCGGTCGTCCCGACTTCGTGCGGCAAGACCTCCGGGTCGCCGGCCTCGCGCCCTTCGCGGATCAGGACGACGCCGAATGCCTCACCCGCGTCGAGGCATTCGGCGATCATCCGGCGGTAACGCTCTTCGAAGACGTGAAGGTTCAACACCGCGCCCGGAAAGAGCACGGTGTTGAGCGGGAAGAGCCGCAGCCGTCCCGTCTTCGGCACGCGCGGTTAGACCGTGCGGCCGGCCTTCGCCGCGTCGAGGCGCTGCTGCACGACCTGCCAGTCCACGTTGGCGAAGAACGACTCGATGTACTTCGCGCGCTCCGACGGCTTGTAGTCGAGTAGGAACGCGTGCTCCCACACGTCCATCACGAGCAGCGGCACGAAGCCCGCGACGTTGCCGTCTTCGTGCAGCGTGATCCAGTGGTTCGAGACGCGCTGCGCGTGCGGGTCGAAGTACGCGATCGCCCAGCCGACGCCGCGCATCCCGCCGACCGCGCTGAAGTCCTTCTTCCACGTGTCGAAATCACCGTACGTCGCGGCGGCCGCCTCTTGGATCGCGGACGACGGCTGCGCGCCGGCGTTCTTGGTCATGTTCCCGAAATAGTATTCGTGCAGGACCATGCCGTTGTACTCGAAGCCGAGCCGGCGGGTCAGCTCGGCGAAGTGCGGGTCGGCGCCGGCCGCCTTCCCGGCTTTGATTTGCTCGGCGAGCTGCTCGTTCAGCAGGTTCGTGTTCTTGACGTAGCCCTCGTACAGGCCGAAATGGACCTGCAGCGTATTGTCCGAGATCCCGTGCAGTCCGGCGAGGTCGAACTTCTTCGGCGTGTATGATTGTTGGGCGGCGAGCGTTGCCAACGGAAGCCTCCTAGGTAATCTTGTTTTCGTGGGTAAGGCGGAGCTTCGACGGCGCATCTGGCGGCCCCGGCAGGTTCCCGCTTCCGACGGGCGGCAAACAAGCACCTATCGTGCGCGACCTGGCCTATCTCACGCGGCTCCACCGAGAGCCGTCGCCGCTGCTCCTGGAACTCGAACAGCACGGGCTACGGGAAGGGATTCCGATCGTCGACCGGGCCGCCGGACGCTTCCTCTCGGTGCTGGTCCACTGCATGCAGGCCAATCGCATCATGGAGCTGGGGACCGCCTACGGCTACTCGACGCTCTGGATGGCGCTCGCGCTCCCGCCGGCCGGGCGCATCTGGTCGATCGATCCCGACATGGAGCGCACCGAGATCGCGGTCTCGTACTTTCGCCGGGCCGGCGTCGAGGAACGCATCGAGATCATCAACCAGCCTGCGCTCGAAGTGCTCGAGTGGTTCCCGCAGCGCAACCTCGACATCGTGTTCATCGACGCGCTCAAGCACCAGTACGAGGATTATTTGGAGGCGGTGATCCCGCTGCTCAAGCGCTCGGGGATCGTCGTCGTCGACAACCTGCTGTGGTCCGGGCGCGCCGCCGAAACGCCCAGCGCGTCCGACGACGAGTCGACGAAGGCGATCCGCGCCTTCAACAAGGCGTTCCTGAACCATCCCGATCTCGACGCCACGATCGTCCCGATCGGCGACGGAATCGGCATCGGTGCCCGCGTCGACTGACGAGTTCCGCGCGGCGATGCGCCGCTTCGCGACGGGTGTCGCGATCGTCACGACCGCGCACGAGGGGCGCATCCACGGCTTCACCGCGAACGCGTTCGCAAGCGTCTCGGTCGAGCCGCCGACGGTGCTGGTCTGCGTCAACCGCGTCGCCACCGCGCACCGGTTGATCTCGGCCTCGCAGCTGTTCTGCGTGAACATCCTCGCGCTCGAGCAGCGCGCGCTCGCCGAGCGCTTCGCCGGCGGCGAGCCGCGCTCGCGCTTCGAAGGCGTCGCCTATCACCTCGGCGTCACCGGCGCGCCGATCCTCGACGGGGCGCTGGCGCACGCCGACTGTTCGCTCTCCGAAGAGCTGACGGCGTCGACGCACACGATCTTCCTCGGGACCGTGCTCGACGTCGGCTACCGCGAAGGCGAGCCGCTCGGGTACTTCGACCGCGCCTACCGCGACTTCCGCATCGGCACGCCGCGCGAATGATCGCCGAGACGTTTCCGGTCGGCGCGCTGCAGTGCAACTGCACGATCCTCGGCGATCCGGCGAGCGGCGAGGCGATCGTGATCGACGGCGGCGACGAGGTCCCGGCGATCGCGCAGCGGCTCGAAACGTACGGGCTCACCGCGCGCTACCTCGTCCACACGCACGCGCACATCGACCACATCGGCGCGCTCGGGCCGCTGCGCGAGCGCGTCGGCGGGGCAGGGCTCCTACATCCCGCCGACCGCCCGCTCTACGCCACGCTGGCCGAGCAGGCGCTGTGGCTCGGGCTGCTCCGGCCGCCCGAGGTCGTCGCGCTCGACGGCGACCTCACCCACGGCGACGTCCTGCGCGCCGGGGCCCTCGCGCTGCGCTGCATCCACACGCCCGGCCACACGCCGGGCTCGACCTCGTTCGCGCTGGAAGCCGGCGGACGGACCGTACTCTACACCGGCGACACGCTCTTCCGCGGCGCGGTCGGGCGCTGGGACCTGGGGGGAACCTCGCTGGCCGACATCGTCCGCTCGATCCGCGAGCGGCTGCTCGACCACGACGACGGCAGCGTCGTCGTCCCGGGCCACGGCCCGGCGACCACGATCGGCGAGGAACGGCGCGCGAATCCGTACCTGGTCTGAGAGGGGAAGCGGTGTGGACGCCCGTACGCCGCATCCGATGTTGACGTGGACCCGCTCCTCGACCGGCGCTGCCGCCGTGCTTTTCCTCGCTTCGCTCGGCCTTGCAGGCTGCTCGACCACGACCTCCGGGACGGTCACCCATACGCCCGCGCTGGGTACCGTCGGCGGCCGCGCCACGGCCCGCGAGGTGGTGCAAACGGCGATCCTCGCCGCGCAGACGTCGAACGGGCTCGCGATCTCCGGCGGTCCGACGCCGGCCTCGATCGTGCGCATGGTCCTCGCGCACGTCCACGGCCGCCGCGCGCTCGCGGCCGGCAACGCGACCGGCGCCTGCAGCAACGGCGTCAAGCAGAGCGTGACGATCAACGGCGGTCAGACGATCACGACGACCGACCTGTACTACGAAGCGACGTGCGTGACGCTCGAGAACGAGGAAGTCATCACGTTCGGCCCGGCCGGCACCAGCTCGACGCCCGGAACCGGGACGCTGACGACGTACGACAAGGGCGGGAACGTCACCAGCTTTCACAATCTGACGATCACGTACACGCCGCCCGCGTCATCGGCGAGCACCGCGACCGAGACGGTCGACGTGCGAGACGACGGATCGACGACCAAACCGGCTAGCGGCGCGAGCCAGAGCATCATCGCATCGTGGGGTGCGAACTGCACCGGCGTCCCCAACGCGCAGACGATGACTTGCTACGTCGCGCACAACGGAACGGCGGCGAGCACGCTCACGGGTGGCACCGCGTCGACCGCCACCAACACCGGCGAGGCGTTCACCGAGACGATCACCGGCTCGACGGGCGGTGGGAACGCGACCAACTCGATCGTCGAGACGTTCTACATCGGGTCGCTCTCGATCTCGGAGATCAGCGGTATCTGGAGCGTCACCGGCGCGGCCGGCTTCAACAGCTCGACCGGCAGCTTCGGCTTCACCAAGGCCGGCACGACGGGGACCGGGACGTTCACGATGACCGACGTGCTCTACAACTACCAGGTCACCGGCACGCTCGCATCGACCGGCCTGACGGTGACGATCGTCGAGGGCACGACGAACCCGGTGTCGATCGGCACCGCGACCGTCGACGCCGGCGGGAACGGCACCATCAGCTACGCCGACGGCAGCAGCGAGACGATCTGGGGCAGCATGGTCGGCGACTAGAGGTCGGGCAGAATTTTCCCGTCGTCGGCACGGCCGAGCAGCAGCGGGCGCAGCAGCGGAATCGCCGGGTCGCCGTACTGCAGCAGATCGTGGTGGAAGCGCGCCAGCGTGAACGCCTTGCCGAGCTTCTTCTTGTAGTCCGCGCGCAGCTTGAGAATCTCGAGCTTGCCGAGCGTGTAGTAGCCGTAGGTCGCGTCCTGCGTCCCGCGGCGCGACTCGATCCGCGCCTCGGCCGGATCCAGGAACGCCTGCGTGATGAAGAACTGCTCGGCCTGCGCGAGCGTCATCCCCTGCGTGTGCAGCTTGACGCCGACGACGTAGCGAACGTTGCGCAGGATCGCCTCTTTCAGCTGCATCAGGCGCACGCGCGGGTCGCCGTTGCCCCAGCCTTGGTCGACCATCATCTGCTCGTCGTAGTGCGCCCAGCCCTCGACGAACGACGTCGCGGGGACGAGCTTTTCGGTCAGCGTCAGCGGCAGGTGGCGGTCGATGACGAAGTTGACGAAGTGCCCCGGATAGACTTCGTGCGCGGAGATGATCGGGCGCTCGAAGTCGTTGAACGCCTGCAGGTACTGCTCTTGCACCTTGGGCGGGTCGCGCGGGTCGACCGGCGTGACGTTGTAGTACGCCTGTTTCGCGACGGTCTCCAGCGGGCCGGGTGAGTCCATCGACGCGACGGTCGTCGCGCGCTCGAACTCCGGCGTCAGCGTCACCTTGATGTTCGCGTCGCGCGGCAGGTCGATGATGTGGTGCGCGATGACGAACGCGCGCAGCTTGACGAGGTCGGCCGACGCGGCGGGGATCAGCCCGGCGGCGGTCGGGTGCTGCAGCATCACGCGCGCGATCACCGCCGCGGTGCTCGCGTGCGGGTCGATCCGCTTCGCGACCGCGACCATCTGCGCGTGCGTGCGCGCGAGCGCCGTCTCGCCGACCGCGAGGTACTGGTCGAGCGGGATGTCGATCCCTTCTTCGTACTTCAGCCGCGCGCTGTAGTTCGCCGCGCCGATCGCGTACGTTCCGACCGGGTGCGCGACCCAGCGCGTCTTGACGTACGCGGCATAGTCGCTCGCCGCTTTCGTGGCGGTCGCCGTGGCGCGCTTGAAGCGCGCGCGGGTCGCGGCGTCACCGACGCCGGCGAACGCCTGCGGGACGGTCGTCGCGAAGAACGACGCGGTCCCAGCGGCGTCGTCGGCCGCGATCGCGGCGGTGTCCTTGTCGACCGCGGTCAGGTTCGCGCGCGCCTGCGCGAACAGCCGCGGTACCTGCTCCTCGCGCGCGATCACGGAGCGCAGCCGAATCGCGGGCGGCGCGAAGTTGCGCGAGATCAGCAGGAAGACCGCGCCGCTGGCGGTCTGCACGTAGCCGTCCGGCTGGTGGCGCCAGAGCGCCATCGTCCCGTTCAGCAGCACGTCGTCGCGCAGCGCGTTCTCCAGCATCCGGCGGTCGAGCGCGACCCGCGGCGAAAGCGTCGCCGGGTCGATCATCGCGAGCTTGTCGAGATAGGCCTCGTCGCGTGCGAGCTGCGCCGCATAGTCCGCCGCGGCGTACGAGCCGAGCTGCGCGTCGTAGGTGTGAACGCCGACGAACGACGCGTAGGCCGGCTGCGCCCGGAACGTGTCGGCGAAGTAGGCTTTCGCCAGCGCCGCGTACGCGGCGTTCGGATTCCCCTGCTTGGCGGAAGCCGCCGAGGCGCCGGCCGGCTGCGGGGACGTTCCCGCGGGCGACGGCAGCGAGGAGGGTTCGGGGGACGCACCGAGCAGGGCGCCCAGCATGAGGAGCGCTAGGCCACGTGGGAACGTATCCATCCCGGTCAGAGTTCTCTCAGAGTTCCGGCCTACCATCGTCGAACTGCGTATTTTCCCGGAGGTCCTCTTGTCGTTGCCGATCCGCCGCCTCACCGCCCTCGCCGCCGTCGCGTTCGGCCTGCTCGCCGCGCCGGCGCTCGCCGCGGACTACACCGTCGACCCGAACCACACGCAGGCGGAGTTCACGGTGACGCACCTCGCGATCTCGCACGTGCACGGCGCGATCCCGGTGACAGGCGGCGCGGTCACCCTCGGCCCCGGCGACCTGCCGACCAAGATCACCGCGACGCTGAGCGTCAAAGACCTCGACACGAAGGCTCCCGACCGCGACAAGGACCTGCGCTCCGCCGACTGGTTCGACACCGACAAGTACCCCACGATGACGTTCGTCTCGACGCAGATCAGCGGGACGCCGCAGGCGTTCACGGTCACCGGCAACCTGACGTTTCACGGCGTGACCAAGCCCATGACGCTGACCGCCAAGGAAGAGGGCCGCATCGCCGACGGGCGCGGCCGCACCCACATCGGCTACAGCGCGACGGGAACGATCGACCGCCGCGAGTGGGGCCTGAACTGGGGCCGCACCACGCCCGGCGGCGCACTCGTCGCCGGCAACGACGTCACGATCTCGCTCAACGTCGAAGCCGTCGCATCACAGGCCACCGCCGCGCATTAGCGCGACGGAATGGCGCAGTCTCGGCTGATCCAGTAGTGGGCGTTGGGCCAGTAACCGGGCTCGACGACCACGATGTTGGTTTCGTAGAACTCGAAGCCGGTGAGCGTCGTGCGCGGTCCGCTGACGTAGCCGAAGCGCTGGCCCATCGTCGCGTCGGGCGTGGGGGCACGCATCGGGCGGTCGCTCCCCGACTGGAACACGTACAGCGGCGTGTTGCGGCACACGACGTCGAGGTACTGCGGTGCGGGTGACGGATTCGGCGCCGCAGCGAGCAGTGCGACGGCCGCGAGCGGTGCGATCAGCAGCGTGCGCATCGCGTCAGTGCAGCTTGATCGTCAGCATGCCGCCGTCGTCCATGACCTTCGGGCCGGCCTTCGCGTCTTCTTCGGTCGTGCCGGTCCCGCGCTGCGTCGATGCGGCGGCGGCCGCCGCGACGGTCGCGCGCGCCTCTTCGAGCATTGCGTCGGTGACCGAGCCGGAGGCGCGCTTCGCCCGGTAGTCCTCGACCGCGGCCTGCAGCGCGAGCCGCGAGCGCTCCGGGTAGTCCTTCTTCTTCTCCGGATAGCCGTCGAGCGCAGCTTCGATGTCGGCGTCGGTGATCGCAACCGCCTCGTCGATTGTCTTTCCGGTCGCCATCTCGACGAGCAGCGAGCAGGTCGCCGTCCCGAAGCCACACCCGGTCGTGAAGTACGAGACGTCCTCGATCACGTCGCCCGGGCCGACCTTCAGGTAGAACGTATACAGGTCGCCACACGAGTCGCTGAAGTACTCGCCGGTCGCCGTCGGATTCTCCATCGTACGGAAACCGGTGCGGTGCTCGACGAGCGCCTGGAACTTGGCGAAATTCATGCTGGCGTTGCGGTCTTTCTGTCGGAAGGGTCGACGTTGATTTCAAAACGGCATTCGGCGCCGCCGGTTGCGATGCTCTCGACGTGCTCGGCTTTGCCCGGCGCGACGGAGTCGAGGATCGTGTGGATCGCGCTGCAGCACTCGGGGTTTTCGGCAACGACCGAGGCGTAGGGGCAGTTGTGCTCGTGCAGCACGATCGTGCCGTCGGCGGCCTTGCGCAGCTCGGCGGTGACGCCGGACGATCGCAGTGCGGTGACTAGCGTCGCGAGGCGCTGTTCGGGCGGCTTCGTGCCGTCGGCGTTCAGCTTCTCGGCCGAGCGTTTGCCGATCCGCTCGAAGACCGCCTTGACCGCCTCGTCGCCGCCGGCGCTGCGAATCTCGCGCAGCACGGCGTTCAGCATCTTGTCGTAGCGCTGCGGGAAGTACCGC
>JAFAMK010000298.1 GCA_019233415.1 Vulcanimicrobiota bacterium | reverse complement strand
GACCTCGACGACGCGATGGCTTGCGCCGATCCCGCGCCGCGTCATCTCCTCGACGTACGCTTCCGCGTGCGCGAGCCAGGTCGTCGAGTACGACGAGAAGTAGCGGTAGTCGCGGAACAGCTCCTCGGGCGACGCGAAGACGTCCAGCTGCACGAGATAGCAGCGCTCGCAGACGAAGGCGTGCAGCGGGTAGAACGTCTCGCCGCGCCCGAGCGCCTCGGGCGGTGTGAGCGCGTTCGACGGCGGCGAGAGCCCGAGGTCGACGACCCCGACCGCGAGCGGCGCGCCGCACGAGCGGCAGCGCGGCGCGTGCGACGTTCCGTTCACGCCGTCAGGCGAAGAAGCTGGTGACGCCGTCGATCACCCGCTGGATCGAGCGCTCCGCCATGAGCGAGTGCAGCGGCAGCGTGACGACTTCGTCGACGACGCGCTCGGTCACCGGCATCGGTGAACGCGGCGCGTCGGCGAACCACGTGTGCTTGTGGACCGGGACGAAATGGATCCCGACGTCGACGCCGCGGGCGGCGAGGTGCTCGATCAGCGCTTCGCGCTTCCCGTTCAGCACGCGCAGGCTGTAGATGAACGGTGAGACGTCCGCATAGCTGCGCCGCAGCACGCGCGCGCCGTCCAGGCCGTCGAACGCCGCCGAGTAGCGCTCGCAGACCGCGCGCCGGCTCGCGATGAACTCGTCGACCCGTTTGATCTGCGAGACGCCGACGCTCGCCATGATGTTGGTGAGGTGGTAGCGGAAGCCTTCGCTGACCACGTCGTAGTCCCACGCGCGCTTGTTCTGATAGCGCAGCGTCGTGTCTTTGTCGACGCCGAGCAAGCGCAGGCGGTGCAGCCGCTCGACCTCTTCGCGGTGCGGCGTGACGACGCAGCCGCCGTCGATCGACGTGATGATCTTGACGGGGTCGAAGCTGAAGCAGTGGACGTCGCCGCCGCTGCCGATCTTCGCGCCGTTCACCGTCGAGCCGAAGCCGTGGCAGGCGTCCTCGATCACGCGCAGCCCGTGCTGCGCAGCGAGCGCGTAGACCTCGTCGATCCGGCACGGGATGCCGGAGAAGTGCAGCGGGATGATCGCCTTCGTGCGCGGGGTGATGAGCGACGCGGCCGACGCGACGTCGATCCCGAGGTCGTCGTCGCGGATGTCGCACATGACGACCTCGGCGCCGGTCGCCCGGACGGCCTGGTGGTCGGCACAGTAGTTGAACGAGGGGGTGATCACCTCGTCGCCCGGCCCGATCCCGGCCGCAAGCAGCGCTATGTGGAGCGCCGACGTCCCGGTATTGGTCGCGACGACGTACCTGTCTCGAAGGCCGAGGTAAGCGGCAATCCGCTCCTCGAACTCCTTGGTCGTCGCGCCCATCCCGAGCCAGCCGACGTCGAACGCGTCGGTCAGGTGTTTCAGGGTGTCGACGCCCACGTAAGGGACGAAGACGGGGACCCGCGTGTCCGAGGACGCCGGCGGGACCGGCGGCCGGTCGAGGACGTTCATGCTACTGTTGTGGGCCTCCGTTGACGAATACCTTATCGGTGAACGACATGGCGCGCTTGAGCACGTCGAGCGGTGACGTGCAGCCGGACCCGCACGATCCGAAGGACCCCGCGCTGCTGCGGCGGATGGGCGACGACCCCGAGGTTCGGGCGGCGTGGAAGCGGGCGTTCGATCTGATCGCGCCCTATCGCTACGCCTACAACTGGTCGTGGCTGGGGCGCCCGGCGATCCAGTTCCCGCAGGACATGGTCGCGCTGCAGGAGATCATCTGGCGCACCAAGCCCGAGGTGATCGTCGAAACCGGGATCGCGCACGGCGGCTCGCTCGTCTTCTCGGCGTCCATGCTGGCGCTGCTCGGCGGCGAGCGTGAGGCGATCGGGGTCGACATCGACATCCGCGCCCACAACCGCGCGGCGATCGAAGCGCATCCGCTCGCCTCGCGGATCACCATGTTCGAAGGCTCGTCGATCGACGACGCGGTTGCCGCGCGCGTGCGCGAGCGCGTCGCCGGCCGCACCGCGATGGTCGTGCTCGACTCGAACCACACCGCTGATCATGTCGCGCGCGAGCTGGAGTTGTACGCGCCGCTCGTGCGCGCCGGCTTCTTCCTGGTCGTGATGGACACGGCGGTCGAATACGCCGATCCGGCGTCGATC
>JAFAMK010000093.1 GCA_019233415.1 Vulcanimicrobiota bacterium | reverse complement strand
GGCGTCGTAGGGATTCATCGTCGCGAGGACGAGGAACGGGGCGGGCAGGTCGTGCGTCTGCGGGCCGATCGTCGCGCGGCGCTCCTGCATCCCTTCGAGCAGCGCGGACTGCACCTTCGCCGGTGCGCGGTTGATCTCGTCGGCGAGAACGACGTTGGCGAACAGCGGGCCGAGCACCGTCGTGAACTCGCCGGTCTTCTGGTCGAAGACGCGCGTCCCGACGATATCGGACGGGAGCAGGTCGGGCGTGAACTGCACGCGCCGGAAGACGCCGCTGACCGCCGCGGCCAGCGCACGGCACGCGAGCGTCTTCGCGACGCCGGGCGCGCCTTCGAGCAGCACATGGCCGCCTGCGATCAGCGTGAGGACGAGTGCTTCGACGACCTCGTCCTGACCGACGATCGTCGCGCGCAGCGCGTCCAGGACATCGCGCGGCCCCGCGGGTTCGAGCGGTCGCGCCGAGGAGATCGTCATCGCAGCCAAGCCTCCGTGGCGTCGATCAGCTCCGCCGACGACGTGTCGCGCACGTGCGCCGGGCCGAACGCGGTGCGCTCCGCCGCGATCAGCGCGACGCGCAGCAGGTCATCCGAGGTCTCCGCCAGCGCGTCGCGCAGCGTCGCTCCCGGCCGCGCGCCCGCGACGACGTACAATCGTGCGCGCAACTGTTCCAGCGAGCCGTTCGCGGGTGCGTTCCGATACACGCGCAATGCGTCAGCGACGTCGTCACGCGGCGTGCGCGGCGGCGGTGGCGGTGGAACCGGCGCTGCGACGACGACCGGCTGCGGAACCGGTGCCACGGCGCGCTTGCGGCGCGCGCGCACGACCGCGACCAGCACGACGACCGCCGCAGCGAGGGCGAAGACGATCACTAGCAGCTCCAGCAGCCCCACGGTGACAACGCGAACGCTCGGGAGTTCCGCCGGCGCGTCGACCACGACGACGACCGGGTTCGACGAGAACCGCGACGGCTTGCGGGTTCGACCGTCGATCGCGTCCAGGTACGCCGGCGCAAAGTGGTACGTTCCGCCGGCGGCGGCTTCGAGCGTCAGCGTCTCGACGACGTCGGTTCCGCTCGCCGCGTGCGTGACGTGCCGCTCATTCCCTTCGAGCTGGAGCGTGCCGACGTCGGGGACGATCAGCTCGTCGAGCGCGGTGATGTTCTCGCGCACGTGGACGTGGATCGCGAGGTGAAAGACCTCGCCGACGCGGACGCGTTCGCGGTCGGCGCGCATCGAGAGCGCGTCGACGTGCAGCGTGCGGTAACCCTGCGTCTGCGCCGCGGCCGGCGCGAGCATGGCGAGCACTGCGGCCACCAGGAGCACGAGCGCACCCGAGCGCTTCACGACGTTCAGCCGACGCGGTCGAGCCAGCGCGCGAAGAGCCCGCGCGCGTCGAACGGCCCGGGCGACGCCTCGGGGTGGAACTGCACGGCCTCGACCGGGAGCGTGCGGTGCCGGAAGCCTTCGTTCGTCCCGTCGTTGAGGTTGACCATCGTCGCTTCCAACTCGGCGGGCAGCGAGGCGCCGTCGACCGCGTAGCCGTGGTTGTGCGCGGTGACGAGCACCTCGTCGTGCACGAGGTCCTTCACCGGCTGGTTCCCGCCGCGGTGCCCGTACGGCAGCTTGTACGTTTGCGCGCCGCACGCGAGCGCGAGGAGCTGGTGACCGAGGCACACGCCGAAGACCGGCATCGTGCCGATCAGCGCGCGCAGCGTCTCGACGGTCTCGCCGAGGTCGCGCGGGTCGCCGGGGCCGGGCGAGACGAGGACCGCGTCCGGCTTTTCCGCGATGATCTCATCGGGCTTCGCGGCGTACGGCAGCACCGTCACGCGCGCATCGAGCGCGGTCAGGTCGCGGATGATGTTCTTCTTCACCCCACAGTCGAGCAGCACGACGTGCTTGCGGCCGTCGCCGAGCGTTTCGCCGGGGCGGTACGCGTCGGCGACGGAGGCGACGAGCCCCTGCGTCGTCGCCTCGCGCACGTAGCGCGCGAGCGCGGGCTCGATCGCTGCGATCGCCTCGTCGCCGACAGCGAGCGCCGCGGCGATCGTTCCGTGTTCGCGCAGCGCGATCGTCAGCGCGCGCGTGTCGATTCCGACGATCGTGCGCACGTTCTGCGCGTCGAGCCACGAGCCGAGGTCTTGCTTGGACGCGTAGTGCGACGGGTGCGCGGCGAGATGCTTCATCGCGGCGCCCGCTACGCACGCGTGCGGGTGCTGCGAGACCGTCCCGCTCACGCCGTAGTTCCCGATCAGCGGATACGTGAACGCGAGAATCTGCCCGGCGTACGACGGGTCGGTGAGCGCCTCTTCGTACCCGGTCATCCCGGTGTAGAACACGGCTTCGCCGAGCGCGATCCCCTGCGCGCGCAGGCCCTCGCCGTCGAAGCGCGTGCCGTCGGCCAGCAGCAGCGTCGCCTTGTTTGCGGTGGTCACGCGGTCACGTCCTCACGCGGGAGCACGCGCCCGTGCTCGAAGACGACTGCGCCCTCGACGATCGTCGCGACGGCACGGCGCGGGAGCGTCATCCCGTCGAACGGCGTGTTCCTTCCCTTCGAACGGAACAGCCGCGCGTCGACGGTCCACGGCCGGTCGGCGAAGATCGTCACGTCGCCGGGGCTGCCGACGCCGAGCGTCCCGCCCGGCACGCCCAGGATGCGCGCCGGGTTGACCGAGAGCAGCTCGACGAACCGCGCGAGCGGGAGCCCCGGAAGCGCGAGCGCGTACGCGCCGACCGCGACTTCGAGGCCGCTGAAGCCGACCGGTGCGACCGAGAGCAGCTGCGCCTTCTCGTCGAGCCCATGCGGCGCGTGGTCGGTCGCGAGCGCGTCGATCGTTCCGTCGAGGACGCCGGCGCGCAGCGCGTCGCGGTCGTGCGACCCGCGCAGCGGCGGGTTGACCTTCGAGTCGGCGCGGTAGTCGTCGAAGCGGTCGTCCACGAACACGAGGTGGTGCGGGGTGACCTCGCAGGTCACCTGGACGCCGCGCGAGCGCGCCCAGCG
>JAFAMK010000045.1 GCA_019233415.1 Vulcanimicrobiota bacterium | reverse complement strand
GTCGTGCCGCCGTCGTCGGAGCGCTGGATCACCTGCCCGAACCACCCCGAGCTCTGCGAGGCGTAGATGCGGTTCGGATCGACCGGCGAGCCCTTCAGGTGATAGATCTCCCAGCCCGCGAAGTGCGGCCCGCTGATCTCCCACTGCGTGCGCGTACCGTCGGACTCCAGCACGAACGCGCCCTTGCGGGTGCCGACCAAAACGCGGACTCTGCTCATGCGTGCTCCTTCCGAATGCGCGCGCTCCGTAGTTCTACGGACGCGTCGCGCGGGGGTCCTGGCCTACAGTCGGGCCATGTTCATGCTTGCTGCCGCCGGCTGGGTGCTGGCCTCGCTCCTGATCGTCGACTTCATCTCCGGCGTCCTGCACTGGGCGGAGGACACGTGGACCGCGCCCGGCGGGCCCGAACTGCTCGACCGCTGGATCGTGCGCGACAACATCGAGCACCACCGCCGGCCGGGCGGGATTCGCGCCGGTGACTACTGGGGCACGAACCGCGTGTGCATCGTGCTCGCCGCCGCGGTGGGCGGCGTTCTCGCGCTGTTCCACGTGCACGCCTGGCAGGCGTACCTCGTCGTCGTGCTCGCCTCGCAGTCGAATCAGGTGCACCTGTGGGCGCACTGTTCGAACCCGCCGCGGCTCGTGCGCGCGCTGCAGCGCATCGGCCTCCTGCAGTCGCGAGAGCAGCATGCCGAGCATCACCGCCGGCCCTATGCCGCGCGCTTCTGCACGATGACGAACTACCTGAACCCGCTGCTCGACGCGGTCGCGTTCTGGCGCGGCATCGAATGGGTGCTCGTCCGCTGCGGCGCGACCGTGCAGCGCGCGACGCCGGCGCGCGGCGGCTACTAGTCGGCGTCCCACGCGGCGTGCGGTGCGGCGGCGCCCTCGCCGCGCCGGTCCGGCGGCGCGATGACGGTCGCCGCGACGAGGATCGACGCGCCGAGCAGCACCGCGCCGATGTCGAACCCGAGGTGATAGCCGCCGGTCAGCGCCGCCGCCTGCGACGCGCCCGCGGCGAGCAGGCTCGCCGTGCGCGACGCGGCGACCGTCACGATTACTGCGAGGCCGAGCGCGCCGCCGACCATCTGCGTCGTGCTGATGAGCCCCGACGCGAGCCCGGCGTCGCTCGGCGTCGCATCGGCCATCGCGAGCGTCATCAGCGCCGGGAAGGCGATGCCCGCACCGAACCCGAGCAGCAGCATCGACGGCAGGATGTCGACGAGGTACGTTCCGCCGACCGGCGCGCGCGCCAGCCAGACGAGGCCGAAGAGGCTGAGCCCGAGGCCCGTCAGCAGCACGTTGCGCGCACCGAAGCGGATGTTCAGCTGCGCCGACGCGCGCAGCGAGAGCGCGCCGATCACCGTCGGCACCGGCAGGATCGCAAGGCCGATCTGCAGCGCGTCGTACTGCAGCACGCGCTGCAGATACAGCGTCCCCAGGAAGAAGAAGCTGAAGAAGCCGACGACCATGAACGCCGCGGTGAGGTTCGCGCCGACGAGCGTGCGCCCGCGGAACACGCGCAGCGGAACCAGCGGCTCGCGCGCCGTCGCCTGGCGCGCCAGGAACGCGCCGAACAGGACCAGCGCGAGCGCGCCGAGCCCGAGCGTGTGCGCGGAGAGCCAGCCGTACTGGTCGGTCTCGACGATCGTGTAGATGCCGAGCATGAGCGACGAGGTCACGAGCGCCGCGCCGGCGACGTCGGCGCCGCGGTCGATCCCGAGCCCCGGCTCGTCGTCGACCAGCCGCAGCGCGGCGAGGACGGTGAGGATCCCGATCGGCACGTTGACGAGGAAGATCCAGTGCCAGCTCAGCGTCTGGGTCAGGATGCCGCCGGCGAGGAGCCCGATCGAACCGCCGGTCGCGGCGACGAAGCTGAAGATGCCGATCGCGCGCCCCTGCTCGCGCGGGTCGGGGAACATCGTCACGATCATCCCGAGGATCACCGAGCCGCTCCCGGCGCCGGCGAGTCCTTGCACGAACCGCGCGACGACGAGCAGCGTGCGGTTCTCCGAGAGGCCGCACAGGATCGAGGCCAGCGTGAAGAGGATCAGCCCGGCGACGAAGACGCGCTTGCGCCCCAGCAGGTCGCCGAGTCGCCCGGCGAGCAGCAGCAGCCCGCCGTAGGCGATCAGGTAGGCGTTGACGACCCAGGCCAGGCCGGACTGCGTGAACCCGAGGTCGCGCTGGATCGCGGGCAGCGCGACGTTGACGATCGTCTGGTCGACGACCACCATCAGGACGCCCATGCACAGGACGACGAGCGCGGTCCAGCGTCTATGTTCCATACCGACCCTGCATATACGAACCTGACCAGCAGGCTCCCGGGGGCACGAGCTCCCGGCACGATCCCGGCACCCTTGGCCCCGCATAGCAGGAGAGCGCGCGCCGTGCCGCACAGCACACGCGAGCGATGCGACAGATGTTCGCGCCGGGACTGACCGTTGCGGCGTCGGCGATCCACGGGCGCGGCTGTTTCGCGACCGTCGCGTTCGCCGCGCGCAAGAAGATCGCCGAGTACACCGGCGAGCGAATCACCAACGCCGAGGCCGAGCGGCGCGGAAAGCGCCGCGTGCTGCGGATCAGCGGGCTCGACGAGCGGTTCAGCATCGACGGGAGCCGCGGCGGGAACGGCACGCACTACATCAACCACTCGTGCCGCCCGAACGCGTTCATGCAGACGGTCCGCGGCCATCTGCTCGTCCTCGCGCTGCGCGACATCGCGCCGGGCGAGGAGATCACGGTCGACTACGTCGCGACGATGCACTCCGACCGCAAGCGCTGCATCTGCAAGGCGCCCGGCTGCCGCGGCACGATCAACAAGAAGACGGCGTGAGCGACGCGCGCGCTGCGCTCGGCGCGGCGCTCGCCGCCGAGCGCGAGCAGCGCTGGGCCGAGAGCTTCGTGAACTGCCGGCGCGCGCTGGCCGATCCGGCGCTGCATCCCGACGCGTTCAACCTGTTCGGGCGGTTGTGCCACACCGCCGGCGACGCGGCGAACGCGATCGCGGCGCAGCGGTACGTTCTCGTCCTCGCGCCCGGCCATCCGCGCGCGGCCGGCGACCTGCACACCGCGCTCGGCGCGGTGCGGGCGCCGGCCGATGCGCGCGCCGCGTTCGCTGCGGCGGTGGCGATTGCGCCGGAGATCGACTGCCACCACCGCGAACCCCTGGCGCTGCGCCCGTTCGCGTGCATCGACGAGGTCGAGGCGCTGCTGCTGCGTGCGGTTGAGGGCGATCCGTCGTTCGCCCCGGCGCGCGCGGCGCTCGGGAACGTGCGCGCGCGCCGCGGCCGCGCGGCCGAAGCGCTCGACGCGTACCGGATCGCCGCGATGCTCGACTGGGAGCGGGCCGACGTGCACCTCGCCCTCGCGATGCTGTTCGACGTCGCGCACGACGAGGCGAACGGCGCGCGCCACCGGCACGAAGCGCTCGCGCGGCAGCGGCTGTACCCGGCGTGCGGCACCAGCGCCGCGCGCTCGGTGCTCGTGCTCGCCGCACCGGGCGGTCCGACAGCGAACGCGCCGCTCGACTACTGCGTCGATCCCGACCGCGTCGCGCTGCACGTGTACTACCTCGCGCGTGACGAGCCGCCGCCGGCACTGCCGGCGCACGACGTCGTCTTCAACGCGATCGAACAAGCCGAGTCGTCGGCGGACGCGATCGCGCGCGCGACGCGGTTCGTTGCCGCACAGCGGAAACCGGTGCTCAACGATCCCGCGCGATTGGCGGGGATCAGCCGCTCGGCGCTTCCCGCGACGTTGTGCGGCGTCGCGGGGATCAGCGTGCCGGCGGCGCGCCGCGTCGAGCGCGCGCTGCTCGAAGCCGCCGCGGCCTCGAACGCGAATGCGCTCGACCTCGGCATCCCCGGGCCCGTGCTCGTGCGGCCGGTCGACACGCACCGCGGCGATCACCAGGCGCGCGTCGCGCGGCCGGACGAGCTGCGCGACTATCTCGCGCGCACGCCGGGCGACGCGTTCGACGTGACGTCGTTCGTCGACTACCGCAGCGCCGACGGCTACTACCGCAAATATCGTGTCATCATCGTCGGCGGCGTTCCGTTTCCGTACCACGCGGCGATCTCGGATGCGTGGAAGGTGCACTACCACAGCAGCCGCATGGACGAGCACGACTGGATGCGCGCCGAGGAGGAGCGGTTCATGCGCGCCCCGCGCGCGGTTTTTCCGGCGTGGGAGAGCGCGTTCGGCGCGCTTGCGGCGGCGGTCGGGCTCGACTACGCCGGCGTCGATTGCGCGGCGAATCCCGACGGTTCGGTCCTCGTCTTCGAGTGCGGGCCGGGGATGCTCGTGCACTGCCACGACGATCCGGCGCGTTTCCCGTACAAGCACGAGCTGGTCCCGCGCATCTTCGCCGCGCTCGAAGCGTTGTTCGATCACACCGCCTCGCGCGCTCCAGGTCTCGCCACGGCCCCTCGCCAAGCAGTTCCTTGATGAAGATTCGACGCGCCGTCACCGTACTCGGCGCGACGGTTTTGCTCGTCGCCGCCGTCGCGACCGGCGGCCGCGCGCAGGACGCGTCGCCGTCGCCCGTGCCCTCGCCGTCCGCTGCCGCTTCCGCCGCTCCGGCGCCGGCGCTGATCGGGTTCACCGCGCGCGCACACGCGAACGCGACGTTCGTCATGGCGAACGCGACGTACAACGGCGTTGTCACGCTCGGGCTCGCGCAGCGCGCGAACCTGATCCGGGTCGACCTGCTCTCGTTCAAGGCCGACGCGCTTCCGATCCCGCCGGTCAGCGCGACGTTCATCATCGACCGCGGCACCAACACGGTGACGGTCTGGAGCGAGGCGACCAAGAAGTACCGCGTGCAGTCGTTCCTGCCGAAGATGGTTGCGCCGCGCACGCCGAGCCCGCACCCGACGACGCCGCCGCCGGTGAGCATCGGTCCCTCGCCGTTCGCGAAGCTCGACGTGCTCGAGGCGACGCTGAAGCTGACCGGGCACACGACGACGCTCGGATTCCCGACGACCGGGTTCGCGTTCGACCTGCAGGTCGCGAACCAAGGCGACAAGGCGACCTCGCACGTCACCGCGACGACGCAGCTCGCCGACGAGTTCTCGCTCTTCCCGCTGACGCTCGACGTCGCGATCGAGCCGGGCACCGCTCCGTTCAGCGCGAAAATCGCATACGCGGTCGACGACCTCACGCGCAACCCGCCGCCGCTCGCGCGCTTCCGCGTTCCCGCCGGCTACACCCGAGCTCCGGACCTCATGAGTGTATTAATCCCGCGGAGGCCGTAGCCGCGGCGGGAATCCCGCGCGGGCCGGATCGAAGTGGGCGTGCATGGAGTTCCGCTGCGCGGTCTGCAAGGAGCCGAAGGATGTGCGCACGCTGCGCAACTCCGTCTGTCCGAGTTGTCTTGCGGAACAAGAACGCGCCGCCGAGGCGGCGAGCGACCATGCGGCAGGACTGCGCTATGCGTACGAGCAGGCGCTCAAGAAGGGACCGCACTACGCCGGCGAGCCCGAGGCCTGGACGCCGCGCGACCCGGTGCTGCTCTCTGACGGCGAGCACTTCGTCTGCCCGGGCTGCAAGCGTCGCGCGCACCTCGTGCACGACCTGAGCATCCGCTGGAACAAGAAGCCGTACCCGATCCCGA
Source organism: Vulcanimicrobiota bacterium (assembly GCA_019233415.1). GTDB lineage: Bacteria > Vulcanimicrobiota > Vulcanimicrobiia > Vulcanimicrobiales > Vulcanimicrobiaceae > Vulcanimicrobium. The sequence continues at coordinate 5,676 of JAFAMK010000045.1, read as the reverse complement.
ACAAGTACAGCCTCTGCGACGCCTGCCACCGCCGCGACGTGGAAGACGGCGGCACGCCGGTCTACACCAACCGGTTCAACCGCGAGCGATGATGCAGAGCCGGGCGCTGGTCACGGTCATCGTCGCGATCGTCGTCCTGATCGTCGTCGACTCGCTCGTGTCGCGCTACTGGACGATGATGCCGGGCAGCGCCCTCGTCTCGGCGGTCGTCGTCTTCGCGGTGGTTGCCTACGTCGTGCTCGCGATCACACTGCGCGGCCGGCTGCAGTTCCGCGTCCCGTCGTTTCCGCGGCGCCGGCGGATGCGCGTCGTGCAGCCGCGCGACCCCTCGCAGGCCGCATCCGACTTCATCCGCCAGTTCGAGAAGCGCACCAAACACTAGCCCTAGCCCGTCCGAACCGAGGACGTTCGGAGGACGCGCGCCGGCTACGCTCGGCGCGTGAACGATGACGGACGTCCCGCGCGCGCATTCGGCGCCGCGCTCGTGCTCGGCGCCGCACTCGCCGGCTGCCAAGGCGGCGGCGCGACGGCCCCTGCGCTCTCAACCGGGACCGCCGCGCCGACCGTGACGCCGACGCCCACGCCCACGCCGACCCCGACGCCGATCCCTGGGCGCGCGACTTCGCTCGCCGTGACGACGGCGTGCACCAGGAGCACGGCCGGCTACGATACGTTCACGTTGAGCCCGACCGGTGCGGCAGCGCCCGCCACGGCGGTGACGGGAAGCGCGACGACGCTCATCCTTCCGACCGGAATCGGATGGGATGCGAGTGGCGCGATCTGGGTGGACGACAGTTTTGTAGCGATCGACATGTTCTCGGCGAGTGCGACCGGGAACGTCGCGCCGTCGCGCAGCATCGTTTCGGCGGCCGGCCAGCCGACGGGGATCGGGATCGACACGGCTGGGAACGTGTACGTGGGCGACGCCGCCGGCGCGATCGACCTCTTTCCGCCGAGCGCGTCGGGCTCCGGCGTCGTTCCGTCGCAGCAGATCAAAGGCACGCTGACGACGCTGCAAGGACCGTTCGGACTCGCGCTCGACGCTGCGGGAAGAATCTACGCTGCCGACAACACGGGCGCGGCAGTCGACGTCTTTGCTGCGGGCGCGAGCGGGAACGTCGCGCCGGCAGCACGGATCGCCGGGAGCGCGACCGGGATCACGGCGCCGAGCGACGTCGCGGTCGACGCGACCGGCGCGATCTACGTGGCGTCCGGGGCGGCCGCGACCGTGAGCGTCTGGCCGGCCGGAAGCACGGGGAACGTCGCGCCGTCGCGCACGATCGGCGGGAGCGCGACGACGTTGGCGAAACCGCTCGCGGTCGCGGTCGACCGCGCCGGCTTCGTCTACGTCGGCGACTACGCGGCGCACGACATCGCGGTGTTCGCGCCCGGTGCGACCGGCAACGTCGCGCCGGTGCAGGTGATCGCGGCCAGCGGCAGCTTCTGCCCACAAGCGCTCGCCGTGCGCTGATGGGACCGGAGTCACATGACGACCGCCGCCGCCTCGCATTCGTGGTCCGCCTCTGGCTCGAGCCGGGTGCGGCGCGGCAGTGGCGCGGCGTCGTCGAGTCGCTGGACGACCATCGCCGCCGCTACTTCACCGACGTCGGCGACGTCGCCGACGTCCTGCGCCAGTACGTGGCGGCGCGAGAAGACCGCGCCTGAGCGCAGCGAAGCGGCTCGCATGGCCTCCGGCTCGGCGGACCGGCTGCGGATCACGCTGTTCGGCCGCGCCGCCGTCGTCGTTCCCGACGATCCCGGCTACCGCTACGTCCCGCGGCGGCGCGGTTTGGAGCTGCTGGCGCTGCTGCTGCTCGCGCGCGGACCGCTCGCGCGCGCGAGCGCGGCGTTCGCGCTGTGGCCCGACGACGACGAGGGGACCGCGCTCGGCACGTTTCGGCGTGCGCTGCACCTGCTCGGGAAGAGTCTGCCCACGAGTGACGAGCCGTGGCTCGTCGCGGTGGGTGACGACGTCGTGTGGGCCGGCACCGCGCGCGCGTTCGTCGACGTCGACGCGTTCGAGCGCGCCTACGCCGAAGGCGACCTCGCCGCCGCGGTCGCGCTGTACCGCGGCGAGCTGCTCGACGACATCGACGCCGAGTGGATTCTGCCGCACCGCGAGCGCTATGCGCGGCTGTATCACGACGCGTTGAGCCGGCTCGTCGCGCAGCACCGCCGTGCGCGCGAGCTGGACCGCGCGGAGTCGTACGCGGAACGGCTGCTGGAGAGCGATCCGTGGCGCGAGGACGTGGTGCGGCAGTACGTCGCGATCCGCTACGAGCGCGGCGACCGCACCGGCGCGCTGCGCGCGTACGAGCGCTTCGCCGAACGGCTGCGGCGCGAGATGGGCGTCGAGCCGATGCCCGAGACGCGTGCGCTGCGCGACCGCATCCTGCGTTCGGAAGACGTGCGCGATGATCTCGCGCAGCCCGGTGTCGCGCCGGTCGCGGCGCGGCGCGCGGCGGCGCCGTGCGTCGGTCGCGACGCGGAGATCGCACAGCTGCGCGCGCTGTGGACGCGCGCGGCGACGCACGGTGGGACGTCCGTTTTCGTGACCGGCGAGCCGGGGATCGGGAAGACGACGCTGGCCGGGCTCTTCGCCGCGGTCGTCGAGGGCGAGGGCGGACGCGTGCTGCTCGGCGGGACCAGCAGTCCGGAGCGGTTTCCGTATCAGGCCGTCGTCGACGCGTTCGCGTCCGCGCTGCCGCTGCTCGACGCGCCGGCGCGGCGGCCGCTGTGGTTCGACGTGCTCGCGCCGCTCGTCCCCGGCTGGCCGGCGGGCGACGGCGCGCCGCCGCTCGGCGACCCGCAGCGCGAAGCGGCGCGCGTCTTCGATGCGGTCGTGCAGGCGCTGCGCGCGCTCGCGAGCCGGCGACCGCTGCTGCTCGTCGCGGAGGACGTGCACTGGGCGGGGAGCGCGACGACCGATCTACTCGGCTACCTGATGCGCGCGCTCGCCGGGACGCACGCGCTGCTCGTCGTCACCGCGCGGGACGGCGCGGCGTTGCCGCCGCACGTGCGACGGCTGCGCGACGAGATGCTCTCGCGCGGGCTCGCGCACGCGCTCTCGCTCGGCCCGCTCGCGCCGGCCGACGTCGGCGCGCTCGCCGCCGCGCTCGGCGAGCCCGAAGATGCGCACGACGCTGCCGCGCTGGCACGGCGCAGCGGCGGAAACCCGCTTCTCGTCCAGGCGCTGCTGCGCGCGGGTGATGATGCTTCGCCGGCGCTCGCCGACGCGATCGGTGCGCGGTTGGAGCACCTTGGCGACGCGGCGCGCGGTGCGCTCGACCTGGCTGCGGTCTTCGGCGCGGCGGTCGACGTCGCGCTGCTGCGCGCGGCGAGCGGCTGGCCCGAGTCGGCGCTCTACGACGCGCTCGCCGAATTGCTCGGCGCACAGCTGCTGCGCGAAACGTACGACCGCGCGCGTCTGCGCTACGCGTTCACGCACGAGGTCGTGCGCGAGGCCGTCTACGCGCGGATCGTGCCGGAGCGCCGCGCGCACCACCACCACATCGTCGCGAGCGTGCTGCAGACGCTTCCCGACGACGAGTGTACCGCGCATGCGTTCGACCTGGCCGAACACTACGCGGCGTGCGGCGAGCACGCCGCCGCGGCCCGCTGGTACCTGCGTGCCGCCGAGGCCGCGCTCGACGTCTACGCGCACGAGGACGCGGCTGCGCGCGCGAGCCGTGGCCTGGGATGCAACGTCGCGGCGTACGAGTACGGCTTGCTCGGCGCGCGTGCTCGCGCCTGGCGCCGCATCGGTGATCAAGCGGCGGAGCGCGACGACCTCGAACGGATGCTCGGGCTCGCCCGCGCGGCGGATGACGTGCGCGCGAGCTTTGCGGCGCTCGAAGCGCTCGCGCGGCTGGCGCTGGAGGCGGGCGACGCGGCGCGCGCGTCGTCGCTGATCGCGGAGATGACGCCGCTTGCCGAGCCCGGACCGCGCGCCGACGGGCTGCTCGCCGAATTGGACGCGCGCGTCGCGACGATCGCGGGCGCGCTCGCGCGTGCCGCGGAACGCGCCCGCGCGGCGGTCGGCGCATACGATGCGGCCGGCGACGAGCGAGCAGCGCTCGAAGCGCTGCTGCAGTGCGCGGTCGCGGAGAGCAATGCCGGCGACTTCGACGCGGCGAGCGCCGACCTCGACCGTGCGCGCGACCTCGCCGAACGGCTCACCAGCCCGGCGCTCGCGATTCGCGTCGCGTCGACGACGGCGGCGACCGCGATCGATCGCCAGCAGTGGCGTCTGCTGCGCGAATCCGGCGAGGCGGTGCTGCGGCTCGCAGTGCGCGTCGGCGACCGCTGCGCCGAAGCCGACGGCCACCACTACCTCGGGCTCGCCGCTGCGCGCGAGGGTGCGTTCGACGTCGCCGCGCGCGAGTACGACGCGGCGCTGGCGATCAGCGAGACGCTGGGCGGGCGCCGCGCGACGATCGGGATCATGATGAACAAGGCGACGCTGCTCAACACGCAGGCGCGCTGGCTCGACGGGCTCGCGCTGCTCGACCGCACGCTCGCGCTCGCGCGCGCGCACGGCGACCGCCGCTTCGCCACGATGTGCGAGATCAACCGCTGCGTCGCGCTCTACAACGTCGGCCGTTTTGACGAGGCGCTGGAAGCGGCGCGCAGTGGCCTTTCGACCGCCGAGGCGATCGGCTCGACCAGCTTGCGCGCCGCGGCCGCGTCGAACGTCGCCGGCTGTCTGGTCGAGCTCGGCCGACCGGGTGAGGCCGCGCCGCACTACGAGGACGCTGTTGCCCTGTTGCGCGCGCTGGCGATGCGAAGCTCGCTCGTCACCGCGCTGACGAGCCTGGTGAACCTGCGGCTCGACCGCGACGACGCGCCCGCCGCGTTCGCCGCCGCGGACGAGCTGCGCGGACTGGTGCTCGACGGCGACGACGCGGTCGCCTCCGAACCGGCCGAAGCGCTGTGGGCCGCGACCCGCGCCTTTGAACGCGCCGGCGACGTGCGCGCAGACGCGCTGCTCGCGCACGCCGGCGACGCGCTGCGGCGCCGCCTCGCGAGCCTCGGCGCGGAGAGCGCCGACGCGCGGCGCTATGCCGACCTGCCCTGGTGCCGCGCACTGCGCACGGCACTCGACGATCCAAGGAGGATGATCTCGTGACACGATGGTTCGGTGCGACCGTGATGATTGGCATCCTGACGGCCGGTGCGGCGAATGCGGCGGCACCGCCGAAGCAGGCCGAGGGCGGCGCGATGCAGCGCAGCAGCGTCGAGGGCTGCGTCGGGGCGCAGCTGTTCGACGGCGTGTGGCGCGTGAAGGTGCTGAGCGTCGACCCCGCGGCGTCGTACAACGACGGCACCGCGCAGACCGGCGTCGGCGTGAAGGTGCAAGTCCGCAACGGCACGGCGAAGGAGCTTGCACCCGACGAGACCGGCTTCTCGAACATCAACGGCCACGGGATCGACCTCGCATACGCCGACGAGAACACGGTGAGTGCCGTCGGCGCCGGAACCGGGCTCACCGAGTCGCTGCTCGACAAGAAGCTCCCGCCGGGTGCCGCGTCGACCGTGACGATCTACTTCCCGTACGGCCCCGACAAGACCGCGAAACCCGACAAGCTGCTCATCGCCGTCGACCCGCACGCGACGACGAACTACAAGCACGTCCACTACTCGGTCAAAGACCCGAGCTTCCGCATCCACCTGAGC
>JAFAMK010000399.1 GCA_019233415.1 Vulcanimicrobiota bacterium | reverse complement strand
CCACATGCACGTCACCCAGCTCACCGAAGAACAGCGCCAAACATTCGTACGCGCCACCGCACACGTCTACGACCGTGCCGCAGACCTCGTCGGCGAACGCGAACTGGTCGCCCTACGCCGCGCCGCCGACGCCGCAGCCGCCGGACTCGGCGCAGCGCCCGCCGGTTGGACCTAATGCCGCAATAGCGGTGCGACGCGGTCGTAGGGGAGGTGGTAGTACGTTACGCCGCGGTTGCCGGTGATGGTGTGGGCGCTGAAGAGGGCGTCGTCGATGGCGGATTCGGTTGCTTCGACGGTTGCGGTGAAGAGTGCGTCGATGTGGTCGGTGTCGGAGTCTAGCGGTGGGCCGGTGATTCCGCCGTCGCGCGGGTAGCGGTGTGTCGTCGAGAAGGCGATGAAGAGGTCGCCGCTCGAGACGTGGGACGTTGCGCCGGTGCGTGCTAGGCCCATTCCGGCGCGCTTTGCGATGTCGCGCAGGGTGGTGTGGTCGAGCGGTGCGTCGGTTGCGACGACGATGATGATGCTGCCGTCGGTGGCGCGGCCGCGCGTTGGGGCGACGTAGCCGGCGGTGCGCGGGTAGACCGGGAGCAGGTCGTGCGCGAACGCGCGGCCGACCGGCGCGCCGTCGATCCGCAGCTCGCTGCGCGAGCCGGTGTTCACGTTGACGAGGACGCCGACCGTGTAGCCGCCCATGTTCTTCGGCAGCACGCGCGACGCCGAGCCGATTCCGGCCGCGAAGCCGAACGCGCGCATCCCCGTGCCGGCGCCGACATTCCCGCGTGGGAAGTCGCCGGGCTTCGCCGCGTCGAGCATCGCGACGACGTCGTCGGCGTGCACCGCGCGCGCCTGAATGTCGTTGATGCCCTGGTCGTCGCACTCGGCGACGACGGGGAGCGGGACGTCTTCGCGCCGGCCGATCGCCGGGTGCTTCGCGATCAGCCACGAGACGACGCCGTCGTCGACGCGGCCGACGTTGAGCGTGTTCGTCAGGACGACCGGAACTTCGAGAAAACCGGCCTCGTCCACCCAGTGCGCGCCGGTCATCTCGCCGTTGCCGTTGAGGTCGTACGTTGCTGCAGCAACGCGCTGGTACCACACGTCGTCGTTCGGCACGACGGCGGTCGCGCCGGTGCGGATCGTCGTTCCTTCGACCTTCGTCACGTGCGCGACGCGCACGCCCGGAACGTCGGTGATCCCGTCGAGCGGGCCGCTCGGGAGCGTACCGAACGTGGCCGGCGTGCGCGCGCCCGCGGGGAGCGCGCAGCACGCGAGCGCGACGACGAGAGCGATGAAACGGCGCATCGCGCGGGGTTAGCCGACCGGGAGCGCGGTCCCCGCCTCACGGCGGAGCGTCTCGTACGTCGCGCGCAGCGACGCGAGCGCGTCGGGTTCGACGCGGCGCCCGGCGTTCGGGCCGTCGGCGATCGGTTCGGCGAAGAGGCGCTCCGGCAGCGTGTCGTCGGCGGGCGTCCAGCCCAGGCGCGCGTTGATCGCGCGCTTGCGCTCCCACGTGCGTTGCGCCGCGGCGCGCAGGCCGTCGCCGTCGAGCGAAAGGCCCCCGACCGCGCTCCACAGCGCCGCCGCTTCGGTTTCGAAGTCTTCGAAGCAGTCGCGCACGAACTTGCACAGCACGAGGCTGTCCCACGCGACCGCGCGGTCTTCGGCCGCGATCGCGTCGCGCGCCCGCGCGTCGTCGTCGCGCGCGGCGGACGGGTCGCGCAAGTCGCGGTCGTAGGTGGCGGCGCGGTTATGGCACGCGCCGCGCGTGCAAGTCGCGAGGCCCAGCGCGTACGTCGGCAGCGCGCGCGGCTCGTAGCCCGGCAGTTCGAGGCCCTTGCAATGCATCGCGAACCGTTCCGCGCCGCCGCCGAGCGCATGCGCCGCGGCGCGGACGCCGTCGGCGAGGAGGTTGCCGAGCCCGCGCCGTTCCGCGATCGCATCGATCGCCGGCAGCAGTACCGCGGCGTTTCCGAAGCGCAGCATGGGGCCGAACGCATCGCGCGGGACGAGCCCGTGCTCCGCGCACTCCATCGCGAACGCGATTGCCGACCCGGTCGAGATGGTGTCGAGGCCGAGGACGTCGCAGCGCGCGACCGCGTCGAGGACCGCGTCGAGATCGTCGACGCCGCAGTTCGGGCCGAACGCCCACACCGACTCGTACTCGCTCGCCGCCGCGGCGCGCCGGTCGCGCTCCTTGCGCACGTAGAGGTGCTCGCACTGCACCGGACAGCCCGCGCAGCCGGCGCGCAGTTCGAGATACGTGCCCTTCGACTCCCGCGCGCGCTCCGGCGTGACGTTCTCCGCGCCGGCGAACGTCGCGGCGGTGAAGTTGCGCGTCGGCAGTTGGCCCATCCGCTGCAGGACGCGCAGGTTCGCGCTCGTCCCGAGCACGCGGTACTTCGCGGTCTTCGGCCCCAGCGCGCGCTCGCGCAGGCGCGCCGACAGCACGGCGGTCGCGACTGGATCGGCGACAAGAACCTCGCCGCGGCCGCGCAGCGCGACCGCCTTGAGCCGCTTCGCGCCGAAGACCGCGCCGGTGCCGCCACGCCCGGCTTGCCGGCCGTCGTTCTCGACCGCCGCGAAGCGCACGCCGCGCTCGCCCGCGGTTCCGATCGCGCACACGCGCAACGACCGGTCGCCGTACCCTTCGCGCAGCGCCTTCGTCGTCTCGCGCGCCGAGAACCCGACCAAGTCGGATGCGTCTTCGAAGCGAACCTGATCGCCGTCGATTGCGAGCGTCGTCCAGCGCTCCGCTGTCCCGGTGATGACGATCGCGGCGAGCCCGCAGCGCCGCAGCACCGCGGAGAAGTGGCTCGACGAGAGCCCTTCGTTCAGCAGGCCGGTCAGCGGCGAGATCGTCGCGAGCGCGTGCTTGTTCGCGGCGGGGACCGGCGTCGAGGCGAACGGGCCGGCTGCGAAGACGATCGGGTTCTCCGGGCCGAGCGGGTCGAGCGGGCCGCGCACACGCTCGTCGAGCAGCCGCACCGCGAGCCCGACGCCGCCGAGCGCGTCGGCGAACACGTCGTCGCCGAGCGCGACGCGCCGCGCGCTGCGCGCACTCAGGTCGACCTCGAGCAGGTCGCGCGGACCGGCGTACGTCATCCGCCGCTCGCGAGAAAGAGCACGCACGGGTTGTCGCTTGCGCCGAAGCGCTCGCCGTCGTGCAGCGCGCGCCGGCCGTCGAGCAGCAGCAAATTCGGTTCGACGAGCGCGTCGCGCGATGTGCGCACGACATCGGGGACGAGCGCGGGAACCGCGTCGGCGAGCGCGCGCAGGAACTCGGGAAGCGCGACCGGTCCGTCCAGCGCCAGCTCCACCACGCCGACACCGGCCAGCGCGCGCGCCATCCCGAACAGTTCGACTTTCATCACGTCGGCACACCGTCGGGCGCGACGATGCGCACCTCACCGCCGCGCGAGCAGTCGTACCCGCCGAGCGCCTCGACCTCGACGCGGAACGCGCTTTCGCGCAGCACCGCGATCAGGCGCACGATGCGCGGATCGTCGAGCAGCGCGGCGGGGAGCGCGAGGTCGTACGGCTCCCATGCGATCGGGACGAAGTCGAGCTCGAACGCGCGCGCGGCGGCGTGGATCGCGAGCCCCACGTCGGCGCTTCCGTTCGCGATGAGCTGACCGACCGCGAGGTGCGAGAACTCGATCCGCCCGTATCCGCTGATCGACGACGTCGCGATCCCGCCGCGCGCGAGCAGCGAGTCGAGCAGAATGCGCGTGCCGGCGTCGGCCTGGCGGTTGACGTACCGCGCCTGCGTCTCCACGACGTCGGCGAGCGACGCGATCCCGAGCGGGTTGCCGCGCACGACGAGCAGCCCTTGCTCGCGCTGCGCGAGCCGGACCAGCGCGACCGGCTCGCGCGGGCCGTAGCGTCGCACGGCAACCTCGTTGTACGTTCCGGTGGCGGGATCGAGGACGTGCGTTCCCGCGATGTGCGTCGCGCGCTGGCGCAGCGCGACGAGCCCAGCGATGCTGCCCACGTGCGCGGAGACGAGCTCGATCTTGTCGGCGGAGAGCCGGCCCGCGAGCAAGTCGAGCGCGACGTCGTGGCTGCCGACCGCGAGCAGCGTGCGCTCGATCTGCGCGAGCGTGCGCAGCGCGCGCGCCGTCACCGTCGTTCCGCCGCGCGCACCTTCGCTGAAGCGCGGGATCGTGATCATCACGTTCGCGCGCGAGAGCGAGGTGATCACGCCGGCACCGCGGCGCAGCGGCGTCGCGACGAGCCGGCCACCGACGCGCGCGGCGACGGCGCGCACGTACTCGTCCTCGCCGAGCGGCGAGAAGAGCTTGCGCGTCAGCTCGACCTCGATCTCGCGCGTCTCCGGCGCGTCGAACCGCCCGAGCCGTTCGAGCAGCGGCCGCAGGAACAGGTCGGCGCAGATCGCGGCGCTGACCGGATAGCCGGGGATCCCCAGCAGCGCTACGCCGGAGGGGCGCGCGACGGCGAGGGCGAGCGGATGGCCGGGGCGGATCGCGACGCCGTGCACGACGACCTCGCCGAAGCGCGCGAACACGCGCGCGGTGTAGTCGTCGCGCCCCGCCGACGAACCCGCGTTGACGACGACGACGTCGCTGACCGCGAGCGCCGCGCGAACCGCGCCGGCGAGCGCGTTCTCGTCGTCGGCGACGCGCGCGACGTGCGCGACCTCGCCGCCGTACATGCGCACGCAGGCGCGCAGCAAGACGGCGTTCGAGTCCAGGATCGCGCCCGGCGGCGGCGCGTCGGTCGTCACGTCGACCAGCTCGTCGCCGGTCGTGATCACCGCGACGCGCGGGCGCCGCAGCACGTCCACCTTCGCGATGCCGGCCGCCGCGCACGCGGCGAGATCGGCCGGCGCGAGGCGCCGCAGCGCGGGAACGACGACTTCGGTCGCAACGACGTCTTCGCCGACCGGGCGCACGTGCTCGAACGGCGCGACGGCGGCGCGGATCGCGAACCGCCCGTCGGGGTGCGGCTCGATCAGCTCGATCGGGATCACCGCGTCGAAGCCGTCCGGGAGCGGGTCGCCGGTGTCGACGACGATCGCCTCGTTCGCGCCGAGGACGAGCGGGGCGGTTTCGCGCGCGCCGGCCGTGCGCGCGGCGACGACCGCGATCCCGTCCATCGCGCACGCGTGGTAGTGCGGCGACGAGAGCCGCGCGATCACGGAGCGCGCGGTCACGCGGTCGAGCGCGTCGTCGAGCGCGAGCGTCTGGGCGGTGAGCACGCGCGCGCGGCCGGCGCGCAGCGCGCCGGCGAAGCGCTCGCGCGCGAGGTCGAGCGGGACGTCGTGCAAGAACATCGCGCGCTCGTTCACGGAACGATCACCCGCACATGTTCGCCGGTACCCAGCCCGCTGCGGTCGAGCGGAACCGCGATCAACGCGTCGGCCCGGACCTGCGTGAAGATGAGATTCGACGCGCCGAACACCGGCGTCGCGTGCAATTCGCCGGTTTCGGCGCGCGCGAGCGTGCACGGGACGAAGTCCTCGCGGCCGGGGCGCGACGGCACCGGGACGTCGAGGACCGCGCTCAGCGCGCGCTCGTCGCCCAGGCCGTCGGGCTGGACCGGTTCGCCGGCAAGCAACCGTACCAGCGGTCGCACGATCCGCCACGCGACGACAAGGGCGCTGGCGGGATTCCCCGGCAGCCCGACGACCGGTTTGCCGTCGCACAGCGCGAGGACGGTCGGCTTCCCGGGCTTGATCGCGATCCCATGGACGAGGACGCCGGGCGCGCCGAGCCGCGCGACGACGCGCGCCGTTAGGTCTTGCACCGAGACCGACGAGCCGGCCGACAGCACGAGCGCGTCCGCCTCGCCGAGGGCGGCACGCAGTGCCGCTTCGAGCGTCACGGCGTCGTCGGGGACGATCCCGCACGGGACGGCGATCCCGCCGGCCTGTTGGACGACCGCGGCCACGGTGGTCGCGTTGACGTCGCGGACCTGCGCCGGTCCCGGGGTCGCGCCGACCGGGACGACCTCGTCGCCGGTCGAGACAACCGCGACCCGCGGCTTCGCCCGTACCGCGACCGCGCCGATCCCGAGCGCGGCGAGCCCGCCGAGGTCGGCGGCGCGCAGCCGCCGGCCGGCCGGAAGCGCCGTCGTTCCGGCCCGGACGTCCTCACCGACCGCGAGGACGCTTTCGCCGGACGCGACGGCGTCGAGCACCTCGACCTCGTCGCCGTGGATGTTCGTATCCTCGACCATTACCACGGCGTCGGCGCCGGGGGGGAGCATCGCGCCGGTGTGGATCCGAATCGCCTCGCGTGCACCGACCTCGACCTGCGGCACGACGGCGCTCGGCACGTCGTCGACGACGCGCAGGTATGCGGGGGACTGTTCCGAGGCGCCGTGTGTGTCGGCGGCGCGGACCGCGTAGCCGTCCATCGTCGAGCGCGCAAACGCCGGGAGCGTCTCGCGTGCCGTAATACGGTCGGCCAACACCCGCCCCAGCGCGTCAGCCAGGGGGACGGTTTCCACGCGCCCGATCGGGGAACAACCGCTGCCTAGGGACGCGAACGCCTCGCCGGGCGGCAGAACGGTGAAGAGTTCGTGCACCTAGTGTCCTCAACGCGTCGGACGGCGCAGTTGGTTGTGCGACGAGGCGACTCGTTGCAAGCGAGCGAAGGTATCACCTTTACAACCGGTCGTCATTGCAGCTCGAGGTATACGCCGATTATCACCCTACCGAACCCCTCGCAGTCGTTCGACGCACACCTGTCCGGCCTCGGGTTGGGTGGGGTGCGGACGGTGTATCGCAACCTTAGCGTCGCACCGCTGTACGAGCACGCGCTGGCTCGGGGTGAAGGGAAGCTCGGGGCGGCAGGACAGCTGGTCGTCGAGACGGGCAAGCACACCGGCCGCTCGCCGAACGACAAGTTCTTCGTGCGCGAGCCGGGCAGCGAGATGCACATCGACTGGTCGGTCAACAAGGCGATCGACGCGAAGGTCTTCGACGCGCTGCTCGCGCGCGTCGGCGAATACCTGAACGGCAAGGACGTCTACGCGCTCGACTGCTACGTCGGCGCCGATCCGTCGTACCGCCTGCCGGTGCGCATCGTCACCGAGTACGCGTGGCACAGCCTGTTCTCGCGGGACCTCTTCATCGACACCGCCGACCACGACGAAAACTTCTCGCCCGAGTTCACCGTCGTCAACGTTCCGCTGTTCGAAGCGGACCCGTCGCGCGACGGCACGGCGTCGTCGACGTTCATCCTGGTGAACCTCGCGCGGCGCATGATCCTTATCGGCGGAACGCGCTACGCCGGCGAGACCAAGAAGTCGGTCTTCACCGTGATGAACTACCTGATGCCGCTGCGCAACGTGCTCTCGATGCACTGCTCGGCGAACGTCGGGAAAGCCGGCGACGTTGCGATCTTCTTCGGCCTTTCCGGAACAGGGAAGACGACGCTCTCGTCCGACCCGCACCGCCCGCTGATCGGCGACGACGAGCACGGCTGGTCGGCCGACGGCGTCTTCAACTTCGAGGGCGGGTGCTACGCGAAGATGATCAAGCTGCGCCAGGAGGCGGAGCCGGAGATTTGGGCCGCCTCGCACCGCTTCGGCACCGTCCTCGAAAACGTCGTGATGGACCCGCAGACGCGCGTCCTCGACGTCGACGATGCGTCGCTGACCGAGAACACGCGCTCGGCGTACCCGATCGACTTTCTGCCGAACTTCGTCAAGAGCGGGATGGGCGGGCATCCGACCACCATCGTGATGCTGACGGCCGACGCGTTCGGCGTGCTCCCGCCGATCGCGAAGCTCTCCGCGGAGCAGGCGATGTACCACTTCCTCTCCGGCTACACCGCGAAGGTCGCGGGCACGGAGCGCGGCGTCACGGGCGTGCAGGCGACGTTCTCGACCTGTTTCGGCGCGCCGTTCATGGTGCACCACCCGACGGTCTACGCGAAGCTGCTCGGCGAGCGCATCGCGCACCACAAGGTGAACTGCTGGCTCGTCAATACCGGCTGGACCGGCGGCGCCTACGGCGTCGGCTCGCGCATGAAGATCGCGTACACGCGCGCGATGCTGAATGCGGCGATCGACGGGCGCCTCGCCGACGTGACGTTCGAGCGCGAGCCGTTCTTCGGGCTCGCGATTCCGGCGGCGGTTCCCGACGTGCCGGCCGAGGTGCTCAACCCGCGCAACGCGTGGGCTGACAAAGCGGCGTACGACGCGCAGGCGAAACACCTGGCAGGGCTGTTCGCGCAGAACTTCACGCGCTTCACCGACCACGTCTCGCCCGACGTTCGCGCGGTCGCGATCACGCCGTAGACGCTCGCCTGCTAGGAGAACGTACCGCCGAATCGGTACACCCGGCGACTCCGTAGTCCATAGGAGGTCGTCGGGTGATGCGTTTCGTGCTACGACTCGCGGTAGTGGTATTTGCCGCGCCGCTTTTCAGCGCTTGCAACGGCGGCGCGGCGGCGCCGCCGCCGATGCCGGCAACGCCGCCGGGGGCGGTAACCCCGCACGCGGTCGACGTCGTCCCGCAGGCGGCGGTGATCGGCGTGACCGTCCACATACATCTGCCGCTGCGCGATAGCGACGGGCTCGACGCGCTGATTTCGCGCCAAGCGGACAAAGGCTCGCCCGACTACCACCACTTCCTCACGCCGGAGCAGTTCCGCGCGCGCTACGCGCCGAGCGCGCACGACCTCGCGACCGCGGCGGCCACGATGCGCGGCCTCGGCTTCACGACGCTGACGACGTCGCAGACGGTGATCGCCACCGCGCCGCAAGCAACGGTCGAGCGCGCGTTCAACGTCAGCCTGCGTAGCGTGCAGACGCACGAGCGTGCGACCGCGAGTGCCGCCGCACGCGGCGTGCTGACGACGAACCGTGCGCCGACGCTCCCGGCCGCGTTGACCCGGCTCGGCGCGACGGTCGGCTTCTCCGCCGGGATTCACCACGTCGACTCGCGGCGCGTCTCGACGACGCCGTACAACCCGACGCCGCAGAACCGCTACTCGAACGTCGGGCCGTACTGGTTCACCGACCTCAAACAAGCCTACGGTTATCCGGCGTATCAGGTCGCGAACGGCGCGGGCCGCACGATCGCGATCGTGATCGACTCCGACGTGCTCGACAGCGACCTCGCGATGTACTTCGGCCACGAACACCTCGCGCCGCCGTCGATCGAGCGCCGTCCGGTCGACGGCGGCCCGGGACCGTTCGACCCCAACAGCGGCGGCGCGGGCGAGGCGAGCCTCGACGTGCAGATGGCGTTCGGGAGCGCACCGGGATCGCGCATCCTGCTGTATGGCGTTCCGACGCTCTCGGATCAGAACACCCTCGACGCCTACACCGCGATCGTCGACGAGAACCGCGCCGACATCGTCAACTCGTCGTTCGGGCTGTGCGAGCTGTACTACACCGCCGCGTACAACGGCGGCACCGATTTCACGTCGATCCTGCAGCAGTTCCACGACTTCTTCCGCCAAGGCAACGCGCAGGGCATCACGTTCGTGACGTCGTCGGGTGACAACGGCGCCTACGACTGTTTCGACCCGTCGGGCACGTTCCTCGTCAAGGGAGTCGAAAACCCGGCCGACGATCCGGATTCGACGGCCGTCGGCGGCACGAACCTCATCACCGCAAGCGCTGCCGGCTCATTGAACTCGTCGTACCTGCGCGAGAGCGCGTTCGCCGATCCGCAAGACCCGGCGCAAGGCGCGCTGCCGAATCAGGTCTGGGGCTCGGGCGGCGGTGAGAGCGTCGTCTTCACGAAGCCGTGGTACCAGCATCTGGTGCAGACGCGCTCGCGCGGCCGCACCGTTCCCGACGTCGCGATGCACATGGGTGGCTGCCCGTTCGGCTCGCTGACGCCGTGCAATCCCGACGATTCGAGCGTCGTCACCGCGATCGGCGGAAGCTTCTTCCTCCTGATCGGAACGAGCGCGTCGTCGCCGGAATTCGCGGGGCTGCTCGCGGTGACCGAACAGACGCTCGGGACGCGGCTCGGCAACGCCAACGGCTACATCTACCTGACGTCGGGCCTCGGCGGCGAGCTCGTCTATCGCCAGGACATCCCGGGCAACAACGGCCTGCCCGCGAACCACGACTACAACGAGGTGCTCGGCAACGGCACGCCGCACGCGGCGGTCTTCGCCGCGCAGCCGTTCGCGCCGCGCGCCGGTAACCCGCAAACCCCCTCGAACCCCTGACGGCACGCCGAGCGCGAGCGCCTGCATCCGCGGGCACTCGAACCGCCTTGTGAGCGGACGGAATGGCTCTCGCGCTCGGCATCCTCGATCAGTCGCCCATCACGGCGGGGACGCAGCCGCGCGAGGCGGTGATGCAGACGCTCGCCCTCGCGCGCGAGGCCGAACGCCTCGGCTATCACCGCTATTGGCTCGCCGAGCACCACGCGATGCGCGGGCTCGCCGATCCCGCGCCCGAGGTCTTGCTCGCGCGGCTGACTGCCGAGACGAGCAGCATGCGCATCGGCACCGGCGGCGTGCTGCTTCCGCACTACAGCTCGTTCAAAGTCGCCGAGCAGTTCCGGATGCTCGAAGCGCTCGCGCCGGGACGGATCGACCTCGGGATCGGGCGCGCGCCGGGCGGCTCACCGCGCGTCTCGCTCGCGCTCGAGTCGCGCGACGTGCGCGCGTTCGCGAACCAGGTTCGCGACGTCGTCGGCCACCTCGACCGCACGCTCGCACCCGACCATCCGTTTGCGAAGCTGACCGCGATGCCGGCCGGCGAAACGTTGCCGGAGGTGTGGCTCCTCGGCTCGTCCGACTACGGCGCGGCGCTCGCCGCGGAACTCGGGCTGCCGTTCGCGTTCGCGCACTTCATCAGCGGCGACACCGAAGCCGTGACGCGCACCTACCGCCGGCACTTCCGCCCGTCGGCGCGGCTGCGGGAACCGTACGTGATCCTGTGCGTCGCCGCGCTCGCGGCACCGACGCACGAAGAGGCGGAGACGCTCGCCGCGACGATCGACCTCTGGCGGCTGCGCATTCGGCGCGGGATCGACCAGCCCGTTCCGTCGCTCGACGAGGCGCGCGCGTATCGCTACAGCGCGGACGAGCGCGACGAGGTCGTGCACAATCGCCGCCGGCTCGCGCTCGGCACACCCGGCGCGGTTCGCGCGCAGATCGAAGCACTCGTGCACGCGCACGAGGCCGACGAGGCGATGCTGCTGACAATCGCGCCCGACTACGCGGCGCGGCTGCGGTCGTACGCGCTCCTCGCCGATGCGTTCGCGCTCGCGCCGGCTGCCGCGCTCTCGGAGGCCTGACGCGATGGCACGGCTGCCGGCGATCTTCTTCGGCCACGGGAACCCGATGAACGCGCTCGCGACGAACGCGTACACGCAGGCGTGGTCGGCACTCGGCGCGGCGATTCCGCGACCGCGCGCGATCCTGGCGGTCTCCGCGCACTGGTACCTGCCCGGCGTGCATGTCACCGCGTCGCGCACGCCGCGCACGATCCACGACTTCGGCGGCTTCCCGCACGAACTGTACGAGGTACGGTATCCGGCGCCGGGCGACCCCGACCTCGCGACGCGCGTGCAGGAGCTGCTCGCGCCGGTCGACGTCGCGCGCGACGAGCGCTGGGGCTTCGATCACGGCACGTGGTCGGTACTCGTGCACGTCTATCCGAACGCGGACGTGCCGATCGTGCAGCTCGCGCTCGACGAGACGAAGCCGCCGTCGTTCCACTACGACCTCGGAAAACGGCTCGCGCCGTTGCGCGACGAGGGCGTGCTGATCGTCGGCAGCGGCAACCTCGTCCACAACCTGCACGCGCTCGCGTGGGGCAGCCATCCGTCGCAGATGTTCGACTGGGCCGAGCGCTTCGAGCGCCAGGCACGCGACTTCCTCATCGCCCGCGACCACGAACCGCTTATCGAGTACGAAGACCTCGGCCGCGACGCACTGCTCGCCGTCCCGACACCCGACCACTACCTGCCGCTGCTCTACGTCATCGCAACCCAGCAGGACGGCGACGCCGTGACGTTCCCGGTCGAAGGCGGCGACGCCGGCTCGATCTCGATGCTGAGTGTGCGCATCGGCTGAGCCCCTGCGACAGGCTCAGGATGACGGGGTTGCGCTCAGAATGACGGGGTTGGGCTCAGACTGATGGGATAGAACCCTGTCATCCTGAGCTTGTCGAAGGGCGCAACGTGCGCGCAGCATGCTGTATCGCGCGGCGATGGTACGTCCGCGCCGTTTAAGACAATTTAAGAAACACGCCGAAATCTTGCCTCTTTTTTGCCGGGATGTTTCCGATGCGTGACCCATGGCAACGTACGCACCGAATCCGCAGGCCGTCGCGCGCGTCCCACGCGCGCTCGCGTTTCGCTACGACGCGCTTCCGCTCGATCTCGCCGACGGCGTCCTCGCCGTCGCGCTGAGCGACCCGCACGACGACGCGGTCGTCGACGCACTGCGCGCCGCGACGCGGCTACGTGTGCGAACGTTGCCGATGGCGCGCGAGACGATCCGCGACCTGCTCCACATCGCATACGCCGCCGAGCCCGCAGCGAACGCCACGACCGAGCGGGACAACGATGCGCCGGCGGTTCGCGCCGTCGACCGCGTCCTGGCAGCGGCGATCGGTGCGCATGCGAGCGACGTGCACGTCGAACCAGCCGCCGGCGGGGGGCGTGTGCGGCTGCGCGTCGACGGCGTGCTGCGCGAGCACGAGACGATCGCCGCCGCGCTGTATCCCGCCTTCGTCTCACGGCTGAAACTCATGGCGGGGATGGACATCGCCGACCGCCGCCAGCCGCAGGACGGCCGCTGCGCCATCCCGTTCGAACAGCGCGAGATCGACGCGCGCGTCGCCTCGGTCCCGACCGTCGACGGCGAGAAGCTCGTCGTGCGCCTCCTCGACCGCTACGCTGCAAGCCCCGACCTCGCCGCGCTCGGTATGCCGACTGCGCTGCTCGCACGCTACCGCGCCGCCGTGCGCGCGCCGTGGGGGTTCGTCGTCGTCAGCGGCCCGACCGGCAGCGGAAAGACGACGACGCTCTACGCCTCGCTTGCGGAACTCGACGCCGACGCGCGCAACCTCTGCTCGGTCGAAGACCCGGTCGAGATGCGGCTGCGCGGCGTGACGCAGGTGCAGGTGAACCCGCGCGCCGGGCTGACGTTCCCGCTCGTCCTGCGCGCGTTCATGCGCCAGGACCCGAACGTCGTGATGGTCGGCGAGATGCGCGACGGTGAAACCGCCGCCGTCGCACTCTCGGCCGCACTCGCCGGCCAGTTCGTCTTCGCGACGCTGCACGCGAACGACGCGCCGCGCACGATCGACCGGCTCGTCGAGCTGGGCGTCGCCCGGCACGCGCTCGCGGCAGCGCTGACCGCGATCGTCGCGCAACGGCTCGTGCGCACGCTCTGCGAACGCTGCCGCATCCACGCACCGATCCCGCCGCCGCTGCGCGCGCGGCTCGCCCTCGCCGCCGAAACGTGGTACGTCGCCGCCGGCTGCCGCGCATGTGCTGAAACCGGCTATCTCGGCCGAACCGGCGTCTACGAGCTGCTCGACGTCGACGAGGCAACGCGCGACGCCGTCGCAACCGGCGCGTCGAGCGTGCACGTCGCGCAACTCGCGGCACGCGCCGGCTACGCGCCGATGCGCGACGACGCCCTCGCGAAGGTCCTCGCAGGAACGACGTCGTTCGACGAGCTCTCACGCGTCGTCGCATGGCACGGCGCCCGGTGAGCGTCGGCGCGATTCGCATCCGCGACCTGATCCGCACCGCGCGAGCACGCGGCGCGACCGACGTCCACCTCGGCGGCAACGACCGTCCGGCGCTGCGCATCAACGGCCACCTCGTCACCCTCGACGCGCCACCCATCGACGAACCAGCCGTCCGCGCCTTCCTCGCCGACACCCTCGACGCCGAACACCTCGCGCGCCTCGACAGCCACGGAAGCGCCGACGGCGCCGCGCCAAATCGTGCAGACGACGGGGCGCCGTACCGCATCCATGCCTATCGCCACGGCGACGGTGTGCGCCTCGCGGTTCGGCTGCTCGCCGAACGCGTCCCGACGCTCGAAGCGCTCGCGCTTCCGCCGGTCGTCGCGACGTTCGCGCATCGTCCGTCGGGGCTGGTCCTCTTCACCGGGCCAGCCGGGAGCGGGAAGACGACGGCGCTCGCGGCACTGATCGACCGCATCAACCAGAGCAGCGAGCGCAACGTCGTGACCATCGAGGATCCCGTCGAGTACGTCCACGTCTCGGCGCGCTCGCTGGTGACGCACTGCCAGGTCGGACGCGACGTGCGCGACTACGCCGACGCGTTGCGCGGCGCCTTGCGCGCCGATCCCGACGTGATCCTGATCGGCGAAATGCGCGACGGTGCGACGATCGCGGCAGCGCTGACCGCCGCCGAGACCGGCCACCTCGTCTTCGCTACGCTGCACACGAACGACGCCGCGCAAACCATCGATCGCATCGTGGACGCGTTCCCACCCGACGCGCAACCGCAAGCCCGCGGTCAGCTCGCCGCAGTCCTCGCCGGCGTCGTCGCCCTGCGCCTCGTCCCGCGACGCGACGGCGCCGGCCGCCGCGCGGCCGCGGAGATTCTGACCGGAACCGACGCGGTCCGCGCCTTGATCCGTGAGGCGAAGACCCACCAGCTCCGCAACGCGATCGTCACCGGCCGCGCCGCCGGAATGCAAACACTGGAAGCGCACCTGTCCGACCTCGTCGTCCGCGGCGAGGTCGCACTGAACGCCGCGCAGGCCGTCAGCGCCCGCCCCGCCGACATCCGCGCGTTCGAGCACGCACCGTGAGCACGCAGTTTCGCTACACGGCGCGGACCGCGCAGGGCGAGCACGTCCGCGGGACGCTTGCCGCGCCGTCGGTGGAGGCGGTCCTCGCGAGCCTTCGGACACGCGCGCTGTTCGTCACGGCGGTCGAGCGTGAGACCGCGCTCGCGCGCACGATCGCGCTTCCACTTGGTCGCGGCAGGCCGCGACGCCGCGCGCTGCTCGCCTTCTTCCGCTCGTTCTCGACACTCGTTCGGGCCGGCGTTCCGCTGCGCCGCGCACTCGACGTCACGATCGAGCGAGCCGGCGACGGCGTGTTGCGCGAGTCGCTGCGGGGCATCCTCGCCGACGTCGAGCACGGAACCGCGCTGAGCGTCGCGATGGGACGCCGCCCGCGAACCTTCGCGCCGCTAACCGTCGCGATGGTCCGTGCCGGCGAGGCCGGCGGCATCCTCGACGACGTCCTGGACCGCCTCGCCGCGCTCCTCGAACGCGACGCCGACCTGCGCAAGAAAGTCCGTGCCGCACTCGCCTACCCCGCGGTCGTTCTCACCACGGCGACGCTGCTGGTGCTGTTCCTCGTTGCACGCGTGGTCCCGGCCTTCGCACCGCTGTTCGAGACCTTCCACGTCACGCTCCCGTTCACGACGCGCGCGCTGCTGGCGACCGGTGCGGCACTGCAGGCGCCGGCGGCCTGGCTGGCGCTCACGGTGTCCT
Organism: Vulcanimicrobiota bacterium; assembly: GCA_019233415.1. Taxonomy (GTDB): domain Bacteria; phylum Vulcanimicrobiota; class Vulcanimicrobiia; order Vulcanimicrobiales; family Vulcanimicrobiaceae; genus Vulcanimicrobium. The sequence goes on along the minus strand of JAFAMK010000399.1, from coordinate 19,383 downwards.
CGGCGATCCCGCCGCTGGTCGTCGCCGTCGCGGCACGCACACCGCGCGGCGCACTCGTCCTCGACCGCGTGCGCCTGCACCTTCCGATCATCGGGCCGCTGCTGCGCAAGGCGATCACCGCGCGCGTCGCGCGGATGCTCGCGACGCTGTTGCGTGCCGGGATCGAGCTGGTCGCGGCGCTCGACGTCGTGCGGCCGGTCGCCGGGAGCCCGCGCTTCGCCGCCGCGCTCGCGCAAGTCGACCTCGGCCTGCGCGCCGGCGAGTCGCTGACCGAGCCGCTCGCGTCCTCGCGCGCCTTCGACCCGCTCGTCGTCGCGCTGGTGCGCGTCGGCGAGGAGACGGGCCTGGTCGACGAGATGCTGCTGAAGGTCGCCGCCTACTTCGAGGCCGACGTCGAGGCCGCGGTCGCGACGCTCGGCGCGGTTCTGGAGCCGGTGCTGCTCGGCGTGCTCGGCACGATCGTCGGCGTCATCGTCTTCTCCGTCTTCATCCCGCTGTACGCGGTCATCGGAGCGGTCGCGCAATGACCGACCCCGACAGGGACGCCGTCATCGCCCGCTACTGCGCGGAACCCACCGTCGAGCGGCGCAACGACGTCGTCGACGCCTATCGCGAGTTGTGCGCCCGCGGCGCGCGCAAGTTCAAGCGCGCACACAACGACCGTGCCGACCTCGAACAGGTCGCCGCACTCGGCCTCATCAAAGCGGTCGAACGCTACCGGCCCGAGCTGCAGACGCCGTTCCAAGCCTACGCCTGGATCGTAATCGTCGGCGAACTGATGCACTACGTCCGCGACTTCGAACGCATCGTCCGCGCGCCGCGCGCACTCCTCGCCCTCGAGCGCCCGTACATCCGTGCCTGGGACGCCTTCATCGCCGCATATCAGCGTGAACCGACGACCGCGGAAGTCGCCGCCGTCCTCGGCGTCGCGCCCGAAACGATCGTCGAACTGCGCACCTTCCGCCGTGTCGAGCACATCTCGCTTCCCGAGCCCGAATCGGCCGACGGCCCCGAACGCGTCGACCTCCTCGCCGACGTCACGGTCGGCGTCGCCCTCGAAGAACGCGTCGCCCTCATCCTCGCGCTCGAAGAGCTCGGTGAACGCGAACGCACCGTCGTCCTCGGCACCTTCGCCGCCGGCTTGACGCAAGCGGAGATCGGCGCGCGCCTCGGCGTCTCCCAAAGCCACGTCTCGAAACTCCTCGCCAAGGCCCTCGGCAAACTTGGCCGCCGCGTCGCGTACGGCTAGCGGTGCTTCACGGTCGCGGGATCGTCACGACGAACCGTGCACCGCCGAGCGGCGAGCGCTCCAGCGCGATGCGACCACCGAGCCGTTCGAGCATGAGGCGAACCAACGCGAGACCGATGCCGTTCCCACCGGCCTGCGCCGAGGCGCGCTCGCCGAGCACGAAGACGCGCTCGCGGTCGGTCGGCGCAACACCGGGACCATCGTCGTCCACGGTGACGACGACGGTGCGTGCATCACCCGGCTCGACTGCGACGGCGACAGTGCCGCCCCGACGTCCGTGCTTGATCCCATTCTCGACGAGGTTCACCAGAATCAGCGTAAGCCGATCCGAGTCCACAGCGACGGCAGCGGGCGAGAGGGCACCAACCACAACCGTCACCGCCCGCGCCGCCGCAGCCGCCGCGCAGGCATCACGCGCCGCGCTGACCGCTTCGTCCAGCCGGCCGTGTGCGCGCGACGGCGGCGCGGCGTGCAAGTCGAGCAACGAGATTTCGAACATCCCTTCGACGAGCCGGCTCAGGCGCAACGACTCGTTGTACGCGATCCGCACGAAGCGCGCACGCGTACGTGCATCGACCTCGGTATCGAGCAGCGTTTCGAGATAACCGCGGATCGACGCGAGCGGCGTCCGCAACTCGTGGCCGACCGACGAGAAGAACGCATACCGCTCGCGCTCCTGCGCGCCGCGTGCTAACGCACGCTCGACGACCGACGCGATCCCGCCGGTATCGGCGACACCATCATAGGTTGTCCATCCGGTGTGAACGTCGAGCCGCGTCGTCGTCTCCATCGTCGCCGCAATCCGGGCCAGCGCGGAGCGCGCATCAACCGGCGCCGCCGCACTTCCCTCGCGCGTCGGCGAGACAAGCGCCGCAACGAAGACGTCGCTCGCGGCATCGTGGGCAACGAGGTCGCCGGCACGCAACACGCGCGCGACCGCGGTCGAGAACGCCGCCGTCGCGGCGCGTTCGAGCGCACGCGCCGCCCGCAAGCCACGTCTCCACGCAACGCGTTCAAGAGCAGGGAGCCGCACGACGAGGATTGGCCGCGGTTCGGTCGTCAACTCCGAGAGCCGCCGCTCGAGCGCCGTCAGCCGCGGAAGCAGCGAGCGCCCTTCAGGCGCGGGTGAATTTGTAACCAAACCCATGAACCGTCGTAACGAGCGGCGGCAGCTGCGCGCCGTCTTCGAGCTTCGCCCGCAGCCGCCGCACGTGCACGTCGACCGTCCGCGCGTCGCCCTCGAAGTCATAGCCCCAAACCCGCGCCAGCAGCGACGCACGCGACAGCGCGACCCCGGGATTCGCCGCCAACTCCAGCAGCAGCGCAAACTCCCGCGGCTTCAGCCCGACCGCGACCCCGTCGACCCGCGCCTCACGCGCGGCCTGGTCGATCTCCAACCGGTCGTACGTCAGCACGACCGGCGCGGTGTTCGACGCTAGCCGCGCACGCCGCGCCAGCGCGCGCACCCGCGCGACGACTTCGCGCGGACTAAACGGCTTGCCAACGTAGTCGTCAGCGCCCAATTCGAGCCCGACGACGCGGTCGATCTCCTCGGAACGCGCCGTCAGCACGAGGATCGGCACGTCCCTGCCCTCGCGCCGCAACACCCGCACAACTTCGAACCCGTCAAGAACCGGCAACCCAAGATCGAGCAACAGCACATCCGCTCCGCTCCGCGCCAGCCGCAGCGCCGCCGGCCCATCCGGCGCCGACTCGCAAACGAACCCCACCCCTTCGAGATGGTGCACGAGCAGATCGCGGATCGGCACGTCGTCCTCCGCAACAACGATACGGGTGACCCCCATACCGAGGGCAGTACCCCCTCTGGCGGCCGCCGATTTCGCGAGCCTTTCAGGACCCCAGAACTAGGGCTCGCCCCTCACGGGCACTATCCGTCATTGACGTATACGTTGATTGGGGATATGCTCTCTTGGACGAGGATGACTATCGCGATGACGGCTACGAGTGGTCGGAAGCAAAGAGTGCGGATCGCATGGCGCGTAGTGGCTTCGACTTCCATGCGGCACGGCGCGTCCTGGAGTCCGACCGCTACGTCGAGCGGTGGGACGAGCGGCATTCCGGCCTGGACGAAGAGCGAGTCGTCGCGACCGGCATGCTCGGGCCTGCCTACATCAGCGTCGTGTATACGCCTCGCGGAGTCGGAAACGTATCATCAGCGCGTTCGAAGCCGATGACGACGACATCGCCGACTTCATGGTGACGTATGCCCTCGAATGAACGTGACCCGCACGTCGATTGGTCGCGGCTCGGAAAGAAAAGCCGCGCAGAGATCAACGCCGAAGCTGCTGCCGAAAAGCGCGCGCTCGGACTCACCGGGCGTTACACGCGGTTTCGCGCACACGTCGGCGGGAACAGCTACGACGTGCCGGTCCCGGACGTGCGAGCGATTCGTCAGAAGCTTCAGCTATCGCAGATCGAGTTTGCGCACCGGTTCAGTCTGAGTGCGCGAACCGTTCAGCAGTGGGAGCAGCATCGCGCGATCCCGGACCTCCCGGCTCGCATTCTGCTGAAGGCGATCGAACGGGCCCCAGACGTCATTGCGTCAGCCGCGGCCGATGTGCGCCGAGAACTCGGTGCGGCACGTCGTCGAGCTGAGCGTTCTACCTGATGTGTGCGCGATTCTCGCTGCTACGCCTGATCGAGTTGCTGCGCGCTACTCGCCTTGAGGCCGGCGATAAGGCTTTGCCGCGCTTTGTCACGGTTGCGGGGCTCCAACAACGTATTAATATCCTCCCTAAGCGGAATCAAGACCTGTAAGCGGTCGACCGAGCCGGCGATGCCGTGCGTTAACCACGTTGCGACGGTCAGCTCTTCGGCCAGCGTCCAGCCGCGACGTCTTCGAGCGGGCGCATCAAGGGGTGCAGCTCGAGGTAGAACATTTGATGAGCCCCCGCCGGCAACGGGGTAGCCATGGGTCCATGCTCGATATGGTGGTGATGAATCGTCTCATCCATGAAATAACGATGCCACTCGAAGTGCTTGCACCATTGCCCATCGACCACGGGCGAGAGGCCCTTCTTGATCAAGGCTTTGTTCGTCTTGCTAAACAGCTCGGGATGATCACGCAGCAGCTCACGCCAGAACCATTTTGCATTGCGTTCGATTCCGACGGCGTTCAGCGGCGAACTCTCGGGTGCTTCCCACATGTTGACGTCGTACTTGGCTGCAAAAACGCGTTCCGGCTTTGTGCGCAAGAGCTGCCGGATAACGTCGAGCATCGCCGTCCGCGATGACGGCCGCCCAGCGGCGCCGACGATGCCTTCAGCCTCCTCACGCGTCAGCTCGACCAGGCCCGGCACATTTAGCTTTACGTGGATGGCAGCCCGCATCGCCCACCACGCACTAACGCTGCGCGAGAGCGTGTCGGCCATGCGGGCGCCAAGGCGCGTGGCTGGTTTTCCCGCGACGACAGTAACGGCCGCGCCAATGCTAGTGCCCAAGCGCGCGCTGCGGTCCTCCGACGCGAGGATTGCGCCGGTGACGAGATCGCGGCCGGTATAGCCTTCGACCAAACCACTCAACCCAACGGCGTCTCCGCCCGACGCGAGGAGTATTGAGCCCAGCGATGTATTGGCGCCGGTTTCGATCGCGTGCAGCGTGCGGTTCGCGTAGGCGGCGTACGCCCCACTCGCGAGAAGAACGACGCTCCCGACGAGCAGCAGCGGCCCGGCGATCGGCGCCAGCGCGATCGCGGCGCCGGCGGCAACGACCGATCCAATACCTATCACGGCCGTCTTAGTAGCGCTCCAGGCGACCTCGCCACCGTCAAGGGGCGTGGCCTCAAGCGCGATCGAGTTGTAGGCGGCGACACCGGCGCTCGGATTTGCGAGCGCGTGGGGATCCGCCCAGCTCCCTTGCGTATCCGGCGCGATCGCCGCTCCGAGCGTCGAGTCGAAAAAGCGCCCGCCGCTGACTTGCAGCTGTTCGAGCGCAAACCAGCGACTGCCGTTTGTCCCGATCGTGATCAGCGAATCGCGCAGCGGCTTTACCTGCGGATCACCGCTCGAGTAATCAAAATACGTCGACTCGGCGTCGAATTGGCTCAGGCTATGCGTCTCTTGCAACAATCGGAGTCCGTAGAAGTAGAAGTTCAGCCGTTCGAGAATCGACGGCGCCGGTGAAAACGGCGGGTTTTGCGTCGTTGTTCGATTGAAGACGGCAAGGACCGAACCGTCGAACGTCGTGAGGGGGATCAGTTGGCGCCCCTCGTTCACGCAGTCAACGAGATGGCCGCGATCGTCGAATAGATAGCAGCGTCGGGCCTGTGTTTCATCGTTTCGGTATTCGGCGACGCACGTGTCGCCGTCGAACAAATAGACGTCGCATGCGTGTCCGTTCGTCACCATGTCGTGCACGCGCGCGACCAGCCTACCCAGTCCGTCATAGTAATATCGGTGTCCCTGGCCCGCCTCAGCCACCCGCGCATGGATAAGGCGATCGAGCGCATCGTACTCGAACGTTCGGTGGACTCGGGTAACGGCGCTCGTCAGGCGCCACGACGCGTCGAACGTCCACACCGCGTCGCCGCCGGGCGGTCCGCCATCCTTTCGAACCCACGGCGGCGTGTCCCACGGATCGGGGTACTTGTACTGCCACACGTCGACTGCACTGATTAGTGAGCCGTCGTTGGGATTCAAGCTCGTTGCCTTCATGCTCGTGAACGACGGGCGGTTGGCCCCGTCCCACGAGCGGATGATCTCGCGCTTTTCGGCGCCGCGCTGCTCGGTCTCCGATAAGAGGCGACCTGCGCCATCGTAGGCGTACTGAAAGGTTATCGCGGCCGGCGGGTGCAGCGGTATATGAGTTGTCGCCGTTACGGACGGCCGATAATACCCAAAGACCAACGCAAAAGGATCGGGCGCTGGGTCGATGTTCAAGACGACCGGCGCCTCTTCGGGCCGAAGGATCATCGGGACCGAGCGCACGTCCATCATGCCGTGCGGTCCGTAATGGAGGTCCTCGCCCTGCGCGATCGGCAGGAGCTGATCGTTCGCGCTGGCCGGGTGCGGCACGAACAGCGCGTCGCGGATCCAGAAGGCGTTGCGCGAAACGCGCCCGACACTGTCGTAGATTTGGGTGTCGACCAGTTCGAGGCGCTGCCCACGCCGGTCCAGGACATGCGTTGTCTGGATTTTCCGGTTCGGACCCTGATGAAGCCGTTCGAAGACGGAATGCGTTCCGCCAATACTCGACACGATCGATTTCAAGTTGTTGTCCGGACCGACATGGTAGACGAACGTCTCACCGTGACGGGTGATCGTCGTCTCCTCAAAACCGGATCCCGCCGTGTATTCGTAGTCAATTGTATGCCGGATGTCACCGACGCCCGCGGCGATGTTGTCGATGATCGCGCCTTCTTGGACAAGTCGGCCGATGGAGTCGTGCTTACGAAGGACGTGGACCGGATAGTCGGGGCTGTGGTTGTTCGCGTCGAGCGTCCAGGTCAGATTTCCCAGCCCGTCGTAGGCGTAGATTTGGGCAGTGGAGACGCCGGCGTCCGCGTACACGATCGTCGCCGGTTTCCCGGTTTCGGTGTACGTATACGTTGCCGTTCTTGTTCCGCGCGTGGCCTTGCCGATAAGTCCGTCGCTGCGACGTTCCAGTTCTATCGCCGGCAGTCGCGGCTGTGCGTAGTGAATCAGGAGATTCCGCCCATCATACGTAGCCGTCGTCTGACGGAGCTCGCCGTCGAACAGCGCGACGCGGTTGTCGTTGTGGTCGTAGTCGTAGCGAAGTCGAAGCGTCTCCGGTGTGCCGGGTCGGACGTTGGTTATGGTCTCGTTGATTCGGCGCGATGCCGGGTCGTATTCATAGACACGCCTGCCCAGTGCCGACTCTTGAGCACGCAGTGAACCGACGCTATTGTACGCGAACGTGGTAACTGTGTTTTGCGATTCGACGCGGATACGCCGTTCGAGCCGGTCGTAGGTGATCGTCTCGGCGACGACGATCGGTTGTCGCGGCCCCAGCAGCGGCGGCACGACATAGCTGCCGTCGTCCGGCACGAAGGTCGTGGTGACCGTGTGTTCGAGGAAGCCATCAAAGGTGTGTGCGACGGTATGGTTCCCCGGGAGCGTGACGGTATCGTTGCGGCCCGCATCATCATAGGAGTATGACGTTTGCCGCTTTGCTGGGTCGACCAGCATCGAAACGCGACCGCCCTTGGAGTACCACGTTTCGCTCACGAGGTCTGGTGCGTCGACGTTCGTGTCGGCAATGCCGGCGCGTTTACGCGGATCGAACACCTTTTCTGCACGCCGAATTATGCGATAGCTCCGGTCGACCAGCAACTCCGCTTCCCGTAGGATCGCACCCGTTGTTACGTCTGCGTGCTGCAGGATCACGTCGGCCGCTCCAGCGATCACGACGGGAGCGACGCTGATCGGCCCCTCGACCCACTCGCGCTTGAGGACGGGCCGATCGCTGCGGTACTCGCGATGCACGATCGTTCCATCGGGGCCCTCTTCTGCTGCGATGCGGCCATACGGATCGTAGCGCGTCACGTAGGCTTGCGCAAAATCGTTCACGCGCATCGCCGGGCGGCCGTCTTCGTCGTACGCCGTCCTCATCGTCGATGGATTGAGCGCAACGGCCATCGCCGGGTCGCCGTCTCCCTGCGTCGTGACGGTGGTCAGCCCCCGAGCGTTGTACGCGTAGCGTGTGCGGGCATCGGGACGCTCGCCGGCGTACGCCCGTGGCGTCGTCGCGAGCGCCACGCGCTCTTCGGGGTCATACCGCCATTGCCACGTGCGAAACTCGTCGCGGCCGGTAGGCGACGCTGACCGCCCGTCCTGCTCGAAGGAGACCTTGAGGCCCAGCACGTCGTACTGCGTCGTCTCTTTCATCGTCATCGTGCCCGCTGGGGTGAGACCCGTGAGCCCAGGGTTCGGGTCGTCCACGATGGTGATGGTGCGGGTCTGCAACCGATCGTTCAGATCGTACGTGCAACTTTCGCAGTGCGGCGCCGGATCCGGACTCTGCTGCCACAGAGGGTCCTTTCCGGCAGCGAGGTTGTCGCGCGCGTCGTATTCGTTTTGCCAGGCGTTCCCGCGCGCGTCCGTGCGTTTCGTAACTCTGCGGAACAGGTCGTACTCGAACGCTTCAGCGGTGAGAGTTCCGACGCTGTGCGCGGAGATCAGTCCACGCAGCGGCCCGCTCGCATAGAGTTTATAGTAATGGAATTTCCCGTCGGCGTCCGTATGTGAGTTGACCGCGCCGCCGACGCCGTACGAGTACTGCTCATCGACGGGCACGCTGCTGCCATCCGGTAACTCCTGCGGGGGCCGTTGGATGCTAATGGGATTACCGTTGTATTCGGGGGTCCTGCTCGACGGCGGCGTCAGATAGCCGTAGGTCGTCGTGCCCTGCGGCCCCGTTTCGGTCGTTGCTTGATTGAACAGGTGCTCGTACACGTACGAAGTGACGAGCGGTGCATCGCCTCCGGCCGGGTGCAGTTCGTAGGACACGAGGTCGTCACGAGCCAGGTCGTTGGCATGGGCGTACTTCGGCGTGACGCTGTCATATTCGTCGCCCTCCGTGACCTGGGCGTTCGCGTTACGATATCCGAAGTGTTCTTTCCGGCCGCTTGGATGCCTGATGTCGCTGACGTGGTAGTTCTGATCGTAATCGTAATGGGTGACCAGATCGGCCGGCATAATGCCCAAACCACCGTCGTAGATCTCATCGCGCACCTTGACGTCGCTGACGACCTCGGTATCGCCCCAGCTGCGCAGGACGTACGTCCAGTCGTGCCCGGCGCGGTCGGTGACGACGACGTCGTTGCCCGTTCGTACGATCGTGTATGTACCGCCCGCGCCGCTTTCGGGGACGCCGAACGTTGGGTCGCCGACCCGCTGCGCTGTGACGCGATCGCCTGCGTAAGTGTTTTGGAGGTACGAGCGTTGCAGGATGGGATTGACGGACTCGGTCGGGTTGACGATCTCCGTCAACAGCCCGGGCCGGCCTCGCTGGTAGCGATACGAGAGGTTCGGCGTCCCGGCATTCCCTGCGACTAGCGCTACGCCGGTGAGTTCCGAGGTTGCGGCGTTATACTGGTAGGTCCACGAACGCTTGGGACGGCCGCTCAGCGCTGCGGTTTCCGTGATGCGGTCAATCCGAGGAACTTTGCCGATGTCTTTCCGGTAGGTGATCGAATAGCCGCGACCCACCGTGTCTTGTATTGATTGCAAGGTAGAGTAGAGCGTTGATGGATTAACCGGCTCACCGTAGCTAAAGCGCATACTATTGCGGTTGCGATCGCGCCGTTCAACGATGTGGCCATGACAGTTCAACAGAATCCGCAATCCGCCGCGCCCGCGAATGCGATAGAATACGGACTCGCCCTTGACGGCATCGGGAACGGTTCCCCCGAGGACCGCATAGCGCTGGATCTCGAATTCCTCGCCGGGATTTTGCGTGTACGTGGATACGATCGCATCGAACGAGCCGTCGCTCCATTGGATTTGCAACGGTTGCCACGAGGCGAAGGCGTGCTGCGTTAACCGGCCGGTGCCGTGATAGTACGTAAGGCCGCCGCTGGCGGTATTGGGCGAGTAGTGTTCGCCCCATCCGCCCGGGATCGGAACGGCGTTTGGGGGCTGTTTCGGGACGATACGCACGTTGTAGTCGTGATCCCAGCCCAGGCCTAGAACGCCGTCGTAGTCGATGCGCGACCGGTAATTGCGGCGAAACGCGAAATCGAAACCCAGGCTCGCGACGTGATGGTCGACGTGACCGTTCACGAAGGTTTGGTCGTGCGCGAACACGCCGGACGCGACCAGCGTCGCACTTTGCGGCGGCTCTTGCGTTCCGCTACGGATGCGTTCGGGATCGAGCGTTGTCGGAACGTAGATCCAAATCTCGCCCGCAGCGTCGGTCACGACCGAGCACGGTTTTTTCTTCGGCGGCGGTTTCCTGGGCTTCTTCTTGCCCCCGTCGACGCGCTCCAGTTGCGCGGCAAGTGAGGCGCGATCAACGTGCTGGAAGGCAGCGACCGTGTCGGTGTCGCGCAGCGTGCGCAGGGTCCACAGCGGCGCAGCGTCAAGCTGCCGGGCGACCTCGTCGTCGAGCTCTCCGCTCGCCCACGCGCCAAATGCGGCATACGGGATCGTTACATAGCGTGTCGTTGCCGCGCTCGCTGCGCGCACCACGATGAAGCGCCAGTCAACAAAGTACGGCCGCCAGTGTCGTCCCGCCACTTGCCGGGTGCGCAGCGCGTTCGCGAACGTTCGTGCTCCCAGAAGGGTCGCGGCGTGCACGCGTGTCCGCGCGAGACGCGCGGGTGCGACGCGCTTCTCGAGCGCGGTCGTCCGGTTTCCGCACACGTATTGCCGTGCGTGCCGGATTTCGGTGGGGGCGACGACGTCGCGCAGGTACGGCGCGATCGCCTGCCACGCGGCGGCGAAGTAGTCTTGAGCGAGATGCTGCTGTCCCGCGCTGTCGACCAGCGTTGCGCTTCGGCCCCGGGCACGCAGCTGCGGGCTTGCCGCCTCGAGGGTCAAGCGCCAGCCATACCGGACCTGCGCGGCGTCTAGTGCGTCCTCGGACAAACGTGGAACGTCGAGCAGTTCCGAACGTGCTGCGGCGGCGGCGCCGATGAGCAACGTGATATTCGCGCGGAGCAGCGCCGGATCGGGGATGTGATGTCCCGCGATCTCCAGGCGACCGGGACGCGGCCGGAACAGCAAGCTCAGTGTGCTCGGAACCGCCATCGTGAAGCAGAACAGCGGCCCGAAGGCGCGCGCGAGGCGACGCGTGATGGTCGGGCTCTCGGCCGTCGCGATGTTGAGGTGCGTGGAGCATCCGCGAACAGTCAGCGTGCGGCCGGCTTTTGCCGAGTAGCGCTCCAATGCGCCCAAAAACCAGTTCTGATTGCGAAACACGGCCTGGGCGAGCCGCGACGGAACGTCATGGACCGCTGGCTCGGGCGGCGTTGCGAGCTCGGCGTACACGCCATCCGCCATGAAGAGTTGCCCGTCGGGCAGCCAAAAGCGCGTCGCCGATTCGGCGTGCGCCGGCACGACGCTTGCGGATACGACGTCGCCGATGATCGTCGCAACGTCGATCTGCGAATCGCCGTCAAATACGCCATATTCGCACTCGACGCCGATCACGCATTGCATCGCAGCGAGCTGATGCGTGCGAACTACAGCCGTTGCGGTTTAGGAACGATCTTGCGACAGGTGCAGTGGCCCTTTGCCGTCCCCTTGAACGACGCTTTGAAGCCCATGAAGTCAGTGCCGTCGCTGAGCGGGATGGTTGCGCCCGTTATCACGATCTGTGCAGTGGTCGGGGCATCGATGTCGAGCACGCACGCGTTGCCCGAGGGGCAGGTTTTGGGCTTACAATCTAAACCCTGTGCCTTGAGCGCTTCGGCGATCTCTCCGAACAGCCGCTGGACCGCGCGCGCTTCGTTAAAATCGACCGCACTGTCGTCGAATGCGATCTCTTTGTTGCCACCGCATTCTGCCATCGTCCGCGCAGCTCAGCTTGCCGGCGGGAAATTGATCGGATCGAAGGGGTCTCCGAGTCGCCATCCCCCGCTGCTTGTGGAACCTCCGCTGCCAGTCGTGTCGTAATAATCGCCGCCGTTTTCAGCTGCCATCGTACACCTTCCAACTCCGCTCGATGCGACTTCCGCGCTCGACCAAATGGGGAGCCCGGGGATCTTCAGGATAGAACGCAAGCGTGCCCTTGACAAGGGGTTAGGGGGGGATTGTCCAAGCGGACGCATGACGGCCACTCAACGCGACGCGCGCTTCCGGTCCGCGGAAAGGCCGCGCCATGGCAGCTCAGATCGCACGCCTCTCGATCGCGTCGGACGATCGCTCCCGGCTGCGACTGCAAATACCGCCGATCGTTGGCGCGCTCGTCGCGATTGCGCGGCACGACGTGCAAGCGAAGGGCTCATCATGGCGGCCTGAAATTGATCGCCATGTTCTTCCTAAGCATGTCTCCCCAAATCCCCGCTATCTGAGGTCGCTGGGTCGTCGTCGATGAACGGGACGAAAGTGTAACGTCCCGATTTCGAAAACGCCCCGACCGTTGATCGAGGCGCTTCGGCTTACTTTTTCGGCCCCGTAGATCCGCCTTTCGAGATGGGCGTCATCGGCGTCGCCGGCATCGGAGCGAATGGACCACCCCCGCTGGACGGGGGTGGAGGCGGGGCAGGTGTTTGTGAATCGGCCATCAGTTCCGCGTTGAGACGACCATTGAGGTCGGTACGGACGGCAGCGAACCGAACGCTGAGGCGGACGCGTTCGACGCGCTGCTCGCGCCGCTGCCCTTTCCTCCGCCGCTATTCGCAGTGTTCGATTTTTGCGTCACGAACTTCATGGTTCTCTCCCGCAATTGATAACCCCTTAAGGCCTTGATCGGTTCCCGGTCGGCAGCGCTGAAGGCCGGGGCGACGGCTTGCCGGGGTTAAGGTGCCTCGCTGGTGTCCCAGTGCGAGGCGACCTTGCTGGACCCGGGCTTGTGGCTGCCACGCTAGGGGGTGCGCTGGGCTGGGAGGTCGTCGTCCCGCCCCACCATGGCATACCGGTCGCTGCGTTCAGGAGTACCAGGCCCGCCGCAGCTGCGATCGCGACATACGCAATGAACAAGGCTAGCGGCTCATATCGGATCGCTCGAAGCAAGCTGTCCGTCGCAAGATGATAGTCCCGAGCGAGCAACAAAGCGATGCCGACGCGATTGTCTTCAGAAACAATAGCAGGCGAGATAAACGGTTCAACCCCAGGACTGTCGAAACGCTTTGATCTGACGATGTACAGTAGACAGCCGAGCGCGATTGCGGTGAAGAAAAACGCGAGCAGGATCAGCGGCGCGGCGACAACGGCGCGTCCTTCTTTCGTCAGCCCAAATATCCCCAATGCGCTGGACGCTCCGGCGACGATCGATATCAGCGTCGTCGCCTTGCCCTCAATGTTGTCTGAGCCATGATCGGCGCGTTCGAGAACTCCCTTCGCCTCTGCGAGGATGAACAGCGCCGTCTCTAAGTTCGGTAGGATCGCATGCGGATCGCCTAGCGGGACCGCTAAAATGACGGCGCGTACGGCGTCGTAGGCGGATTCGCGCGCCTCGGTGTCATCGATCTGTGCCCTCGCCTTTTCAGCGCGATGAAAGCCAATCACCGTCACGGTGGCTTGGTAGTAAATAGCGCCCAGAACAATGCCAATCAGGGCTGCGGCGAGGGAGCCGGCCGGGTGCTGAAGCCACTTTGCGAAGACCACGTACGCCACCACGGCGATAGCCGCCGCCAGTACGATGTGGCGCCCGGGAGTGGATTGCCGAGGTTCGTCAGTCACCGGAAGGCCGTTCGCCTTGTGATCCGGTGGTCCCAGCAAAGTCCAAAGGGATCACGCTGAACCGCAGCCAGTTTCAAAACGTCGATCGTCCCTTTCGCCTCGTTGACGCTCCAGCTTTGCCGAAGAATCCGCCACGAATGATCGCACGTTCTTCCCTGGTCGTCAGCGGGCAAGGCCGCATCCGCGGCCCGGCCCTTTGTGGTCTTAAGTTAAGCACGATGCAATGCAACTTCACGGTCCTGGTGACTGGTGCGCGCTTCTCAAGCGGGTATGCTCTTGGGCAGTCCACCTGATGTGCGCACGATTCTCGCTGGCGGCGCCTGACCGGGTGGCTGCGCGCTACCCGGCGTTCAAGAAACCGCAGCGGCCGTATCCGCCGCGGTTTAATATTGCGCCGACGCAGGACGTGCTCGCGGCGCGGAATGACGGCGACGGGGAGTTGACGACGCTGCGGTGGGGGCTGGTGCCGTTTTGGGCGCGCGATCATGCGAACGCGCAGAAGATGATCAATGCGCGCGTCGAGACGTTGGCGGAGAAGCCGGCGTTTCGGACCGCGCTCGAACGGCGGCGGTGCGTCATCTTCGCCGACGGGTTCTACGAGTGGACCGGGCCGAAGAAGCAGCGCCAGCCGTACCGGTTCACGGTCGGCGACGACGCCGTGCCGTTCGCGTTCGCGGGGCTGTACGAGAACTGGGGGCCGCGCGATGCGCGCGTCGAGACGTGCACGATCGTCACGTGTCCGCCGAACGCACTGCTGACGCCGTTCCACGACCGCATGCCGGCGATGCTCGCCGACGACGCGGTCGACGTGTGGCTGCACGGCGACGTGCCGGCCGCGCTCGCGACGATCGTACCATTCGACACCACGCAGATGCGCGCGACGCCGGTTACGCCGGCGATGAACGATCCGGCATTCGAAGACCCGCGCGCGCTGGAGCCCGCTCCGGTCGAGCAGAGCCTGTTCTAGGCTTCGTCCTTCTGGACGATGCCTTCGCCGTCCACGACGGTTTTGCCGTGCTGGTTGACGATGAACGTGCGCACGCGCAGGCGGCGTTTGGCGGGCAGCAGCTCGATGACCTCTGCGGTTGCGGTCAGCGTGTCGCCGATGAAGACGGGGCGGCGGAAACGGACCGACTGTTCGACGTAGAGGCCGCCGGGGCGCTGGAGCATGAGGCCCGTCACGGTGGAGAACAGGCTTGCGCTGAGCATGCCGTGGGCCGCGCGCTGGCCGAAGCGGGTCGTCTTTGCGTACTCCGCATCGATGTGGAGCGGGTAGTTGTCGCCGCTCACCGCGGCGAAGAGCAGGATGTCGGCCTCGGTGATCGTCTTCGAGAACGTCGTCGTGTCGCCGACGCGGAACTCTTCGTAGCGCTTCTCGCCGTAACTCATCGGCAGTCGCGTTCCGCATCGACGATGAGGAACCATGGCCGCTTTCGCAGCCGTTCCGCGGCGGCCGGGTTGCGGGCGTCCGCCTCGGCGGTCGGCATCGGCTCGTGCAGGCCGCGGATCACGAAGCCCGCGCCGAGCACGTCGGCGACGATCCGCGCGAGCGGCCGGTGATAGTAGCGCACCGGCACCGGCTCGGCGGCGAAGGAGTCGAACGCGTCTTCGACCAGCGCCACGGTGTGGTAGTCGTAGTCGTCAATCATGCGGAGCATCGGGAGCAGGAACGGGTGGTGCGTCGTGATGACGAGCCGCCCGCCGGGCCGCAGCACGCGCGCGAACTCGCGCAGCGGCAGACCCCAGTCGTCGAGATAGTGCAGCGTGAGCGACGAGAGAACGACGTCGAACGACGCGTCGGCGAATGGGAGCGGCTGCGCGAGGTCGGCCTGCAGCACGTGCGCACCGTCGCCGAGGCGGCTGCGCGTGATGCGCACCATCGTCTCGCTCGCGTCGAGCGCGACGAGCCGTGCGCCGTCGGCCTGCAGCCAGACCGCGTGCTCGCCCGCCGCACAGCCCGCGTCCAGGACGTCGAGGCCGCGCACGGCACCGAGCAATGCGCGCACCGCAGGCCGCTCGTACGCCGCGTTGTAGACGTTCGTTGCGGTGACGCGCGCGTACGCCTCGGCCAGAACGGGGTCGTCGTACAGCGGACTCGGCGAACTCACCAGCCCGGCTTCCCCGTCTGCAGCCCGCCTGCCCGCAGCCGTATCACGTCGACCGGCTCGGAAACGCCGCGCAGCGTGACGCTGCCGCGCTCGCCCGGCGGCAGCATCTCCGCGACGCGCGGATCGTCGGCGACCGCAGCGGTGAGCAGGATTTCGTCCGTGCCGGCCGCATGCGCGACGCGCGACGCGACGTTGACCGTCGTACCGAAATAGTCGAGCCGGTCGTTTGCGCGCATCGCGATGCAGGGACCGCGGTGCATCCCGATCCGCAGTGCGAGCGGGAGCGCAGCGTCGGCGAAGCCGAGCGCGGCGTCGAGCGCGTCGCGCGGGTCGACGAAGACCGCCATCACGGCGTCACCGATCGTCTTGACGATCGCACCGCGGTGAAGTGCGATGCGCGCGTGCAGTGCGTCGAAGTGATCGCGCACGAGGCGGTATGCGCGCGCGTCGCCGGTCTTCGCGTACATCGCGGTCGAACCGACGACGTCGGTGAAGACGATCGTCAGCGAGCGGATCGCCAGCTCGATCTCTTCCGCCAGCACCTCGCTCGAAAACAGGTCGCGGAACGCCTGCAGCGCGGTGACGTCGGCGGCGGTCGCGATCTGGTCGGAGAACTCCGCCTCCGTGATGCGCACGACGGCGTCGCGTGCGCTGGCGTTCACGATCCGCACCTGAACG
The DNA here is from genome assembly GCA_019233415.1 of Vulcanimicrobiota bacterium. GTDB lineage: Bacteria > Vulcanimicrobiota > Vulcanimicrobiia > Vulcanimicrobiales > Vulcanimicrobiaceae > Vulcanimicrobium. The sequence goes on along the minus strand of JAFAMK010000399.1, from coordinate 3,022 downwards.
GTCCCGGCTTGCACGACCGAGCTCGAGACCCGCGCGCGCTCGTCGTCGATCCGCACGTCGAGCGTCCCCGGGCCGGCGTCCTCTTCGACCGTGAAGCGCGCCTGGCGGTCGGGGAGCACCTGGACGACGTAGGCGCCGGGCCGCAGCGCGACGGCGAGCGTGAACGTCCCGCCCGACGGAACGGTGGTCTGCGCGAGCGTCTGGCGCGCGGTCTGCGGGCCGAGGACGCAGTAGACCGCGGGCGTCGCGGTCCGCCCCGACGGGCGCGCGTCGAACGTCACCTCGACGTTGCGGTCGAAGTCCGGGCCGTAGTTGATCCCGCACTGGTCGCAGTGGACCTCGCCGCCGACGGCCGCCAGCGAGCCGACGGCGTTCTTCGGCCCGCGGCAGCTCGGGCAAAGCAGCGTCCACGACAGGTCGAGCAGCCCGCCGCGCGTCGCGGCGAGCATCGCCGCCAGGACACGCTCGCGCGGCAACTGCCACGTGTCGGCGAGCACGTACGGTCGCATCTTCGCAACGACCCCGTCGTCGCCGTGCTCCACGAGCGAGGCCAAGCGCGCCGCAATTGCCGGCTCGTGCTCGGTGTGCGGGTGCAGCGCGCCGAACGTCTCGACGAACCGGGCGATGCGCGTGCCGCTCGCCGGCGCGACCTCCGGCACGTTCCAGCGCGTCGGCGCGAGGGCGGGTGTCTCACGCGCGCGCTGCGCGGCGAGCGCGTAGGCGCGCTCCGCGCCGGCCCGGCCGCGCGCGAGGACGGCCGGCGCGAGCAGCGCACCCACGCCGTTGCGAGCGTCCAGCTCGACCGCGTGCTCGATCCGCGCACCGGCGCCGTCGGGAACGACGCGCACGTCGCTCGCGAAGCGCACGAACGGGCCGCCGCGGAAGCGCCGCTCGACCGCGACGCGGTGCGGCGCCTCCCACGTGAACGGCGGTTCCTCCCAGACGAGCGTGAACGGACCGGTCCGCGCCCGCGCGACGGTGACCGCCCCTCCGCCCGCGGCCGGTTCGAGCGCGTAGCGCACCGGCGGCAGGCCGGCGTCGCGGTTGATCGCGTCGGTGTCGGAGACGGCGCGCCAGAGCGCCTCGGGCGCGAGGTCGTACGTGAAGGTGTAGCGGTCGGCGAAGCGCTTCACGCCGGCGCCGGGAACGCAGCGGTACCGGGGAACGTTGTTCGCGAAGAGTCCGGCACGATGACGGCGCTTTTGAACGTTCTCCTCCCTGCCCTCCTTTGCGAGGCGGCATGATCGCCGCCGACGTTCAGTTTCGCCAGGCGGCCAATGCGGCGGCGGCCGCGTACGCCCAGAAGCCGGCGTACATCGCCTACAAGACCGACGTCGTCGTCGACGTCCCCTCGTTGCGCCGTCATCAGACGATCTCACGGGCGGTCGAGTCGCGCGTGGCGGACGACTACGCCGTCCTCCAGGATCTGCCGCAGGGGCAGCGCCAGTACGCGCACAGCTTCCCGCTGATCCCGACCTTCGACGCGCTCTCGTACTTCCGCGTGACCTACAACGGGAGCCGGCGCGACGCGCTGGCCTACGTCGAGCCGGGTGACCCGCTGACGTTCAAGGACCCGCGCGAGACCTCGCACGCCGACGTCGTCGTGACGATGCTGCGCTACTACCACGCGGAGTACGCCGCCGACTCGAACGACCGCATCGCGCACATCGTGATGGACCCGCTGCAGTCGCTGACGAACGGGAACAATTCCGACTTCTACATCCACGACGTCTACGTCGACACGGCGTCGAACCTGCCGACGCGCGTGACGTACCTCGGCGCGACGACGACGTTCACCTGCGACTACCAGGTCGTCGAAGGCCACTGGCTCGTCTCGCACGCGACCTACACGCACACGTTCTACGGCCCGCTGAAGATTGGCCGCGTCACCGCGACCGCCGAGGCGACGAACCACGACTTCACCTTCCCCGCAACGCCCAGCGACCCGAAACTGATCGGGTTCGGCTCGCTTCGCTTGCCGAACCCGTCGGCATGACCCGCGTCCGACGCGGGTCAGCCTTTCGCAAAGGCGAGATCAATGGCAAAACGGGCGAGCCTGGTGGGCTCGCCCGTTGCGTTCGTGGCGGAGAGGGAGAGATTCGAACTCTCGAGACGCTATCAACGTCTGCCCGCTTTCGAGGCGGGTGCCTTCAACCACTCGACCACCTCTCCGCGCGCCGCTTCTCCGCGAAGAACTCGCGCAGCTGTGCGGCGGTTTCGTCCGCGAGCACCCCGTCGATCACGTCGACCCGGTGGTTCACGGCGGCCGAACCGAGTATATCGATGACCGATCCCGCCGCCCCTCCCTTCGGATCGCGGCAGCCGTAGACGAGCCGCTCGATCCGCGCGGCGGCGAGCGCCCCGGCGCACATCGGGCAGGGCTCTTTCGTGACGTAGAGCGAGCCGCCGATCCGCCAGCGGCCGAGCGCCTCCGCGGCCGCCCGGATCGCCAGCATCTCGGCGTGGGCGGTCGGGTCCGGCCGGGTCTCTTTCTCGTTGCGCGCCTCGAAGACGCGCCCGTCCACGACCAGCACGGCGCCGATCGGGACGTCGCCCCGGGTCGCCGCTTCGGCGGCCAACGTCATCGCGCGGCGGAGAAATGCCTCGTCTTCGGTGCTCGACGAGGGGGAAATCCGCTCCCGGCCCGGCTCGAACGGGCAACCTTCGCCTTCGGAGGGCGACACTCTATCCAATTGAGCTACAGGAGCAGGGTTCGGCTCGCTGCGCTTGCCGAACCCGTCGGCAGGACCCCCGTACCACGGGGGTCAGCCTTCCCGGATTGCAGCAGCCGCGTGCCTGGGAATACCGCTTTCGCTTCGTTTAGCGGTTGCGGTCTTCTTGTGGGGTGGTGGGGGTCGGGATGTGTTTGAAGAGGTCTAGTTTGTGTTCTACGAGGCCTCGATAGAATTTGCGGACGCAGTCGGGGTGGCCGAAAAAGTACGTCCGTGCGTAGGCTAGGTCGTCCCCTGAGCTGTCGGGCACGTAGTGGCTGATTTCGATCTCTTCCATCTGCGCCCGGTCG
>JAFAMK010000297.1 GCA_019233415.1 Vulcanimicrobiota bacterium | reverse complement strand
GTCGTCGACGACGAGGATGCGATCTGCGAGCTGCTCCTGTACGGCCTGGGCCGGCAGGGCTTCGACGTGCGCGCCGCCCGCGACGGGCGCGAGGCGCTGCGCGTCATGGAAGGCTGGAGCCCGGAGGCGATCGTCCTCGACGTGATGCTGCCGGGGATCGACGGCCTCTCGATGCTCCCGGCGTTCCGCCGCGTCAGCGACGTGCCGATCCTCATGCTCACCGCGCGCGCCGCGACCGCCGACAAGGTCACCGCGCTGACGATCGGCGCCGACGACTACGTCGCGAAGCCGTTCGAGATGGAAGAGCTGGTCGCGCGCCTGCGCGCCGCGCTGCGCCGCCCGCGGCTGCAGTTGCGCGAGACGATCGCCTACGGCGACCTGTCGATCGACGTCGGGCGGCGCGCCGTCACGCGCGCCGGCCGCCGCATCGAACTGACCACGCGCGAGTTCGACCTGCTGCTGACGCTCGCGCGCGAGCCCGAACGCATCTTCACGCGTACGGAGCTGCTCGACCTCGTCTGGGGCGCCAGCCGCGACATCGCGCCGGCGACGGTCGAGACGTACATCTCGCACCTGCGCGCGAAGATCGACGTCGACGACGCGCCGCGGCTGATCCACACGATGCGCGGCGCCGGCTACGCGCTGCGCCGCGAGGCCTCGTGAACGACCGGCTGCGCGCGCGCCTCGCGCGCACGTTCGGCGCGCTCGTCGCGTTCACGGTCTTCGGGATCGGCGTCGTCGTCGCCCTGATCGCCTTCGCGATCCAAGTCCGCGCCCTCGGCTTCGCGAGCGACGAAACGCGCCGCATCGTCGACGACATCCTCGTCGTCTATCCCGCCTCGCGCTACGACGCGCGCGCGCGGCTGCAGCTCATCATGTCGAAGCTGCCCCCGTCGGACCTGGTCATCGTCGTCAACGACGGCCGCGTCCGGCTCGAAGGTCGCTGGGTCGCCGACCGCGGCACGCCCAGCGCACCGTACACGATCACGGTCTCGCAGCGCGGCGCGTTCCTCGATCCCGCCGTCGGCCCCCCGTTCGTCGACCGCGCGGCGCGCTCGCTCGCGGCGCTGGCCGGCTACGAGCGGTCCTTCACGCGCGACGGGGACCGCACCGTCGCCGTCATCGCCGACACCGGCGCGCTGAAGTCGATCGCCTGGCGCTCGCTGATCCTCGCGCTCGCCTTCGTTCCGTTCTCGCTGCTGGTCGGCCACGTGCTGGGCCGTGAAATGTCACGCCAGGCGCTCGAACCGCTGGTGATGGTCAGCGAAGCGCTTGAAGCATTCGCTGCCGGCGACCTGACGCCGCGCCCTGTTCGTACGCGCCATCGCGACGCCGACGAGACCGACCGCCTCGCGCTCGCCTACAACGCCGCGATGGCGACGATGAGCCGCGCCTTCGCCGAACGCACGCGCGCCGAAACGGCGATGCGCCAGTTCATCGCCGACGCCAGCCACCAACTGCGCACGCCGCTTACCGTCCTGCGCGGCTTCACCGGCATCCTACGCCGCCGCGAGTTCGACACCAACGAGGAGTTCACGCGCATCGTCGACACGATGGACGGCCAGAGCGCGATCATGACCTCGCTCCTGCACAAGCTGATCCTGCTAGAAGCCTGGGAGAGCGGCGCACCCGCCGAGCACGACGTCATCGACGTCGCCGAAGCCGTCGAACGCGTCGTCGCGCCGATCGCCGACTCGCACCGCCACCGCGACGTCCGCCTCGACCTCGCCCCGAACGCCTACGCCGCCATCGACCCCGACGAACTGCTGCACGGCCTCGGCAACCTCGTCACCAACGCCTTGAAATACGCGCCGAACGGCCCCATCACCGTGCAAGTCGCAGCGACCGAAACCCACGTCCGCGTCAGCGTCATCGACGAAGGCCCCGGCATGACCGACGACGAGCTACGCCACGCCTTCGACCGCTTCTACCGCGGCACGCGCCGCGACGTCCCCGGCTCCGGCCTCGGCCTCGCCATCGCCAAACGCGCCGTCGAACGCGCCAACGGCACGCTGACCGTCGAAAGCATCCTGAGCCAAGGCACCCGCTTCACGATTGCGCTCCCGATCGCGCGGCGCTCAGAGACGGTGCCGACAAGCCCAGCCGTCGTCAGTTCGCCGTGATCTGGACGTCCTGAAAGATTCCGTCTGCAACGTCCGTTACCCGGACCGTGCAGACCGGACCGCTCGACGAAACGTCGAACGCGACCGGATAGCTGTTCGGAACGGGTAGCGGTCCACCGCCATGAATGTAGCCACCGAGGTTCTGCCCGCACGTCCCGTTCAGCGAATACGTAACCATACCCAATGGCGCGGAGCCGGCAAGAACGACCAGGACGTGCGTGAACGGATCTCCGGTGGTCTGCGAAACGGTAACGGTCGGAAATGCTCCGCTGCCGGACCACTCACCATTGCAGAACACGCCGGAGTAGGCCGAACAGCCGGACGCATCTGCCGACCACGAGCCCGTGACGGTCCCTGCTACGGGGCTCAGCAGCGGCGCCGAGTTCGTGATCCGCTCGGTCTGCGTGCGACCGAAGGGATCGGTCGCGACGTATGAACACGACGTCGACGTGCGGTTGACCGTGAACGAGGTGATCGGGCTGAACGGAGCGGGTCCAATGAACGTGCTCGGGCAGTTGAAGTTAGACGTCGTCGCACCGAAAGCGTACTGCACGTTGACCGTTCCATATTGCGCGTTCGTCAGGGCGATGTTCGGAAGCGTGCCGTTCAGCGTCAGTGCGGCACCCGACGTATCCTTGCCGGTGAACGTCCAGGTCCCCGATGGTGGCAGAACCTCGTAGAGCACGATACCGTACACCTGCGCGCCGAGCGTCGCCCCACTCGCGCTGAACTGCAGCGTGTTGCCGTTCAACGTCCCCAGCGCGATGGTCTTCGACCAGCCGGACGACGGCGCGTTGGCGTCGTAGAGTGCGAGGTAGTACAAAGCGCCGCTGGTGACGTCGCTCGAGGGCAGCGAGAACGTGGCCGAGGCCGCCCCGTGTAGACTGCCGGCGCGCTAACCAAGAGCGACGCGTAGTAGAGCGCAGTCGCGGTCATTCCATTTGCCTGCGTGAGCGCCGGCAGCCCCGCGGTCGGCGCGGCACCGGTCGCAACCTGAATCGATCCGGTGCCCGTCGCGCCAGGGATCGTCACGCTTCCGCTGACGCCGTTCTGCGCCGGTAGGGTCACCGTCTGCCCGGTGCTTGCGATCGGGACCATGAGCGACGTTCCCGGCGTCGGGGTCGGGGTCGGCGCGCCTGGCGAGACGGCGGACGGCGCGGAACCGCCCCCGCCACTACAGGCAACCAGCACGCATGCCGCGAGCACCCAAGACGCGACAGGAAGCGGAATACGACTCATCGCTGGAACCTCATGGTACGACTACGCGGCCGACTTCTTCGCACCGACGAGAACCCCGGCCAACCGTGCGCTATTTCAGGCGCTTCTCATCCGGACACGCTTGCCTAACTGGGCGAGGTAGAACAAGAACTCGCCAAGAAGGATCACCATCTGCGAAGCCAGCCGGGAGGCGACCGCCGTGACGAAGCGTCCAAATTTCTTGATTCTCATGGTCGACGAGATGCGCTATCCGCCGATCTACGAGTCCGCGGCGCTCAAAGAGTTTCGCGCGAAATACCTGCGCGCGCAGGACCTCTTGCGGCGCAACGGGCTGGAGTTCGAGCGCCACTACACGGCTGCGGTCGCATGCGCGCCGAGCCGCGCGTCGCTCTTCACCGGGCACTACCCGTCGCTGCACGGCGTCAACGAGACCGACGGCGCGGCGAAGACCGCGTACGATCCCGACATGTTCTGGCTCGATCCGAACAGCGTGCCGACGCTCGGCGCGTACATGCGCGCCGGCGGCTACCGAACGTTCTACAAGGGCAAGTGGCACGTCTCGCACGCCGACCTCGTCATGCCCTGAACGCACGAGTCGATCCCGAGCTTCGACCGCAACGGCGCGCCAAACCCGGATCTGGAGCAATTGTACCTCGAGACCGACCGGCTCGACGAGTACGGCTTCACCGGCTGGGTCGGCCCCGAACCGCACGGCAGCGACCCGCTCAACAGCGGCTCGTCGGCAAAGGACGCCGCCGGGCGCGACGTCAAGTTTGCCGCGCAGGCGCGCCGCGCGATCGAACAGCTCGACGCCAGCAACGACGAGGCGCCGTGGCTGATGGTCACGTCGTTCGTGAACCCGCACGACATCGTCCTGTGGGGGCTGCTCGCGAACCTCGGGATCATCGGCGGACAAAGCGACTTCGAATTCACGGTCGAAGACGACACGTTCAGCCCG
>JAFAMK010000254.1 GCA_019233415.1 Vulcanimicrobiota bacterium | reverse complement strand
CCCCCCGATCGGCGCGCCACCGAACCCGAGCGCTGAAACGCGCAGGCCGGTGGGACCGAGCGGGTTCGTCTTCACGGAAGCGACCAGATCAACGGCAGCGTGTTTCCTTCGGCGTCGCCGTGGTCGTGAACAACCTCGAGCAGTTCGGCCATGCGGGCTTGCCAGGCGCGGTTCACGGGATGGTCGTTCGTGGCGCGCAGGAAGGCGGCGTAGTCGTCGCAGTCGACGACGTGGAAGAGGTCGCGGCCGCGGCGGTAGATGCTCCAGGCATGGATGCCGCTCGCGCGCAGCAGCGCGTCGAGCTCCGGCGGTATCTCGCGGTGCACGCGCTCGTACTCCTGCTCGCGACCCGCCTTCAGACGCGTGTGGAGCGCGACGCGTTGCATCGCCGCGGGCTCAGACCTGTTCCGCGCGGTTGGTGAGCCGCGAGAACATCAGCGCGAGCAGGATGATGCCGCCGTAGATCGCCTGAATCCAGAACGTTTCGACTTGTGCGAGGGTGAGCAGGTTGTCGACGACGTTCAGGAGCAGCGCGCCGGTCAGCGCGCCGAACATCGTTCCTTTGCCGCCGTCGAGGCTGACGCCGCCGATCACGGCTGCGGCGAAGACGTTGAAGATCCAGCCGTTTCCCTGGTTCGCGGCGACGGCGCCGACGCGGCCGCACATGATGAGCCCCGCAACGGCGGCGAGGAGTCCCGCGACGACGTACGCGCCGATCGTGACGCGGCCGACGCGAATCCCCGCAGCGCGCGCGGCTTGCGCGTTGCCGCCGATCGCGTAGAGCGCGCGGCCGAAACGGTGATAGCGCAGGAAGAGCGCGGCGGCGACGTAGCAGAGCGCGGTCAGCCAGACGCTGACCGGCAGCCCGGCAACCGTTGCGGCGCCGAGGAACAAGTATGCATCCGGGACTTCGAAGAGCGTCTCGCCGTGCGTCATCCCGAGCAAGAGCCCGCGCAGGATGATGAGCATCGCGAGCGTGACGATGAACGCGTTGAGCCGCAGCCGTACGACGAGCGCGCCGTTGAACGCGCCGACGAGCGCGCCGAGCGCGAGCATCGCGACGAGGCCGACCGCGACCGGCAGGTCGATTCCCCAGCCGCGCGCGGCCACCGGAAGCACGAGCATCAGGCCCATCGCCGGCGCGAGGCCGACGATCGACTCCAGCGACAGGTCGAACTTACCCGCGATCAGCACGAGCGTCTCGCCGAGCACGAGCAGCGCGAGCGCCGACGTGTTGGCGAGGACGTTCACGACGTTGATCGGCGTGAGGAACTTGTTGTTGATCAGCGCGCCGGCGAGCACGATCACGACGAGCGCCGGCAGCAGCCCCAGCTCGCGTATGAAGCCGAAGCGCGTCACGCCAGCGCCATCCCTTCCGTTGCGGCGATCACATCGTGCTCGCGCCAGCCGGCGGCGAGTTCGGCCGTCACGCGGCCTTCGAACAGCACGATGACGCGGTCGCACGTGCGTAAGTCGTCGGGGTCGTCGGAGACGAGCAGCACGCCCGTCCCGTTGCGGCGCGCGGCGTCCACCGCGTCGAGGAGCACCTCCTTCGACTTCACGTCGACGCCCGCGGTCGGGTCGATCAGCACGAGCAGGCGCGGGTCGCTGGCGAGCGCGCGCGCGAGCAGCACCTTCTGCTGGTTGCCGCCCGAGAGGCTCTCGACCGGCGCCTGCGGTCCACTCGCGATGATCCCGAACGCGTCCATCATCCGCCGCGCGCTGCGCTCGCGCGCGCCGGGCGGGATCACGCCGAAGCGCCCGAGCCGGTTCCAGATCGTCATCGTCGCGTTGTCGGCGACCGAGAGCGCCGGGACGACGCCTTGCACCTGCCGGTCGCGCGGAACGAAGCCGATCCCGGCGTCGATGCGCGCGCGCACGTCGCCGCCGTTCGGCAACGCGTCGCCGGCGAGCGTGATGCTTCCGGCCCGTGCGCGGCGCAGCCCGGCGAGCGTCTCGGCAAGCGCGGTCTTCCCGCTTCCGCCGATCCCCGCGATGCCGACGACCTCGCCGGCGCGCACCGTGAGCGAAATATCTTCGAAGCCGTTGCCGCAGAGCGCACGCACCTCGACGAGCGGCTCGCGCGGCCCCTCGTCGCGTGGCATTGCGACGACCGCGTGCGCGTCCTCGCCGGTCATCGCGGCGATGAGGTCGGCCTTGGTGATCGCGTCGACCGGACCGGTGCGCACGCAGCGGCCGTCGCGCAGCACGGTCACGGTGCGCGCGATCTCGTAGATCTCTTCGAGGTGGTGCGAGATGAACAGGAACGTCACGCCGGCGGCCTGCAGCGCGCGCACGTGCGCGAAGAGGCGGTCGATCGCGGCCTTGTTGAGCTGCGCCGTCGGCTCGTCGAGGATGATGAAGCGGGCGCCGAACGAGAGCGCGCGCGCGATCTCGACCAGTTGGCGCTCTTCGACCGAGAGGTCGGCGGCCGCGCGGTCGACGTCGATCCCGACTTCGAGCCCGTCGAGCAGCTCGCGCGCGCCGCGGCGCACGGCGCGCCAGTCGATCGCGCCACCGCGCCCGGTCGGGTAGCGGTTGAGGAACAGGTTCTCCGCGACCGAGAGCGCACCGATGATCGTCGAACGCTGGTAGACGCACGCGACGAGCCGCTGCCACGCCGCGCGATCGTCGCGCGGCGGCGCCGGAACGCCGTCGAACGCGATGCGGCCCGCGTCGGGGCGAAGGAGTCCCGTGAGCACCGCGACGAGCGTCGACTTACCGGCGCCGTTGCGGCCGACCAGCGCGTGCGACGCATGCGGTTCGACGCGCAGGTCCACGGCATCGAGCGCGAGCGTTTGCCCGAAGCGCTTGGTGATGCCGCTCGCGTCGACCGCGCCGTTCACGAGTTCGCGTTACCCCACAGTTTCGGATCGTTCACGTTCGCGCGCGTGACGAGCGGCGCGGGCAGTTCGTCCTCGAGCATCCCTTGCGGAAGGCGCACGATGCGGCTGCCGTGCGTGGTCGCGCCCGGCGTGAACGTCTTGCCGGCGAGCGCGGCCTTGATGTACATCATCCCGTACTTCGCGTACAGGTCGGCCGGCTGCGAGACCGTCGCGTCGATGTCGCCGCTGCGAATCGCCGCGAGCTCCTGCGGGATGCCGTCGTTCGAAACGATGACGACGTGCCGCGGATCGCCGGCCGGAAAGAGCAGGCCGTGGCGGCGCAGGACGCTGATCGTCGGCGCGAGGTAGACGCCGCCGGCTTCGAGGTAGATACCGCCGACGTCGCGGTGCGCGGCGAGCAGCGCTTCGAGCCCGGACGCGGCCTTGAGCGCGTCCCACTGCGCGGGAACCTCGAGCACGCCGACGTGCGGAACCTGCAGCATGCACTCGCTGAACGCCTGCGTGCGTTCGCGCCCGTTGATCGAGGTGAGATCGCCTTCGATGACGACGACCGACTTGCCGGCGGGGACGTGCTTCGCGATGAAGCCGCACGCCTTCGTGCCGTACGCGCGGTTGTCGGCGCGCACGACCATGAAGACCGTTCCGGCGTCGGGTGCGACGTCGACGGTGACGACGGGAATCTTCATCTGCGCCGCTTCGTCGAGCACGGTCACCGACGCGGCGGTGTCGGTCGGCGAAAGGACGAGCCCGTCCACGCCGGCGGTGAAGAAGTTCCGCACGTCGGTGAGGTACTTCGCGGTGTCGCCGTTCGCGTTGCCGGGCGCGAGCAGGTCGATGCCGGCGGCGCGCGCCGACGGCGCGAGCGCATTCTCGTACGCCTGCCAGAACGGCGAGGTCAGGAGCGGCACCTCGACGCCGACCCGCGGCGTACCGGCACTCGCGTGCCCGTCGTGCCCGCAGGCCGCGAGCGCGAACGCGACGGCGGCGAAGGCGAGCGCGCGCGTGAACCGGCCGGTCACCGCGCGCGCACCCGCAGGCCCTGCATCCCGCCGTCGACGGCGAGGACGGTTCCGGTCGTCGAGGCGGCCGACGAGCTTGCGAGGTAGAGGATCGCCGCGGCGACCTCGTCGGCGGTGACGAGCCGGCCCATCGGCTGGCGCGCTTCGAGCGCGGCGCGTTCGGCGCGCGGGTCCGGCGCAACCGAAAGCAAACGCTGAACCCACGGTGTGTCGGCGGTCCCGGGGTTCACGCAGTTCACGCGCACGCGGTCGGCGAGCGCGTCGGCGGCCATCGCCAGCGTCAGCGAGAGCACCGCGCCCTTCGACGCGCTGTAGACGGCGCGGTTCGGCAAGCCCGCCGTTGCGGCGATCGAGCACACGTTGACGACCGCCGCACGCGCGGAGCGCCGCAGGTGCGGCAGCGTCACGCGCATCATGCGCACGATCCCGAGCACGTTGACGTCGTAGACGCGGCGCCACTCGTCGTCGCCGTTCTGCTCGACGGTCCCCTGCGCACCGATTCCCGCGCAGTTCACGACGACGTCGATCCCGCCGAAGCGCTCCACCGCCGCGTCGACGGCCGCACGCAACGACGCTTCATCGGTGACGTCCGCGCGCAGGCCCCGGACCGGCGCGGGGACCGCCGCCGGATCGAGGTCGATCCCGACGGCGTTCGCGCCGTGCTCGGCGAAGGCGCGCGCGGTCGCGAGGCCGATCCCCGAACCTGCACCGGTGACGACCGCAACGGCGCCGGCGAACTCACCGGACCGCATGCTGCCCCTTGCGCATCGCGCGCCACGCGGGGCCGTGCGGGAAGACGTAGCGCGCGAGCGACGCCTCGCGCATCGTCGCGCTGAAGCCGGCCCGCAGCGGCGCGCGGTAGTGGCCGTGCTCGACGACGACCGGATCGACGAAATGCTCGTGCAAGCCGTCGACATACTCGATGACCCGGCCGTCGAGCGTGCCGCTGACCGCGACATAATCAAACATGGCTAGATGCTGTACCAGCTCGCACAGGCCCACCCCCCCTGCGTGCGGGCAGACGGGGATCCCGTACTTCGCCGCCAGCAACAGGTCGGCGATCACTTCGCTGACGCCGCCCGAGCGGCACGCGTCGATCTGGCAGATGCCCATCGCGCCCGCGCGCAGGAACTGCTTGAAGACGACGCGGTTCGGAAGATGCTCGCCGGTCGCGACGAGGACCGGCCGAATCGCTTCGGCGATCGCAGCGTGGCCGAGGATGTCGTCGGGGTGCGTCGGCTCCTCGATCCACCGCGGGTCGAACTCGGCCAGGCGCGCCATGTTGCGAATCGCCTCGTCGGCGTCCCAGTACTGGTTCGCGTCGAGCATCAGCTTGCGGTTCGGGCCGAGGACGCCGCGCGCGATCCGGCAGCGGCGCACGTCGTCCTCGATGTCGCGCCCGACCTTGATCTTCACGTGGTTCCAGCCGCCGGCGACCGCCTCGCGGCAGAGCCGTTCGAGCTTTTCGTCGTCGTAGCCGAGCCAGCCGGGTGACGTCGTGTACGCCGGGTAGCCGTCGCGCAGCAGGTGCGCCTTGCGCGCGGCCTTGCCGGACGCGCGCTCGCGCAGGAGCGTCAGCGCTTCCTCGCGCGTGAGCACGTCGCCGAGGTAGCGGAAGTCGACCAGCGCAACGATCGCCTCGGGCGTGAGATCGGCGAGCAGCTTCCAGAGCGGCTTGCGCTCGCGGTGCGCGTAGAGGTCCCAGACCGCGTTGACGACGGCGCTCACCGCCATCTGCAGCACGCCCTTCTCGGGGCCGAGCCAGCGCAGCTGGCTGTCGCCGCTCAGCTCGCGCGCGAACGCGCCCATGTCGGCGAGGACGTCGTCCACCGGGCGGCCGACCAGATGGCCTTCGAGCGCGCGGATCGCCGCGAGCTGGACTTCGTTGCCGCGGCCGAGGGTGAAGGCGAAGCCCGCGCCGGACGGGGCGTCGGGGTCGGTCGTGCGGATGACGAGGTAGGCGGCCGAGTAGTCGGGCTCCGGATGCATAGCATCGGAGCCGGCAAAGTCTTCCGAGGTCGGGAATCGGACGTCAACCGTCTCGACTGCCGAAAAAAGCGAATTCATCCGATGTTTGACCCTCGCGAACCTTAGGGGTTTCCCGGCAATCTCCTTTGCATTGGGTTGCTCGGAGAGGCTCAGGTCAAGATGCCACTAAATACGTTGGATGTTTCGTCGATCACTCGTCTACGTCAGCGAATGAACCGGAGCGCCTTCGTTCGGCTCGGGGCCGCCCCGGTGGCGTGGTCGGCGCTCGGCGCGGTCCCGCTTTCCGGCGATGCCGCCGTACCCATGCAGCCGCTCGCGGTTCGCGACGGGCGCTTCTTCCTGCGCGGTGCGCCGCTGCAGATCGTCTCGGGCGAGCTGCACTACCCGCGCATCCCACGCTCGCACTGGCAGTCGCGGCTGCGGATGGCGCGCGCGATGGGGCTCAACACGGTGTGCACCTACGTCTTCTGGAACCTCCACGAGCCGGAGCCCGGGCACTACGACTTCACCGGGTCGAACGACGTCGCCGCCTTCATCCGCGCCGCACAGAATGAAGGGCTGCACGTGATCCTGCGGCCCGGCCCGTACGTGTGCGCCGAGTGGGACTTCGGCGGGTATCCCGCGTGGCTGCTGCGCGACCCGGCGACGGTCGTGCGTTCGCTCGACGAGCGCTTCATGGCGCCGGCGCGCCGCTGGCTGACGCGGCTCGGGCGCGAGATGGCACCACTCTATGCCATGCACGGCGGCCCGATCATCGCGGTGCAGGTCGAGAACGAGTACGGCTCGTTCGGCAACGACCACCGCTTCATGGCGGCGACGCGCGACGCGATGCGCGCAGCGGGGTTCGGCGACGCGTTCTTGTTCACCGCCGACGGTCCGACGCAGCTGCCCGACGGGACGCTCCCCGACGTGACTCCGTTCCTCAACGCCACCGATCCGAAGACGGAACTGGCGGCGCTGCACGCGTTTCGCCCGAGTGCGCCGATGATGTGCAGCGAGTTCTATCCGGGCTGGTTCGACCACTGGGGCGAAGTCCATCACCTCGTCGCGCCCGACGGCTCCGCGCGCGATCTGGAGTGGCTGCTTGCGCGCGGCGACTCGGTGAACGTCTACCTCTTCCACGGCGGGACGACGTTCGGCTACATGAACGGCGCGAACGACTCGCCGAGCGAGCCGTACCAGCCGACGACGACGAGCTACGACTACGACGCACCGCTCGACGAGGGCGGCGCGCCGACGGAAAAGTACCGCATCTTTCGCGACCTCATCGCGAAGTACGCGGCGGCGCCGCTTCCCGCGATCCCGGAGACGCCGCCACGAATCGCCGTCGCGGAGTTCGCACTCGACGAACGCGCGGCGCTCGCGCCGCTGCTGACCGCACCGGCGCACGACGAAGCGCCGCGCCACATGGAAGCCTACGGCCAGTCGTTCGGCTACATCGCGTACCGCACGACGCTGCAGGGGCCCGTGAAGGGGACGCTGCGGTTCGGCGACGTGCGCGACTACGCCGTCGTGCTGCTCGGTGACGAGCGCGTCGGCGACCTCGACCGCCGGCACGGCGAACGCGAGATCGCGCTCGACGTCCCGGCCGGCGCGCAGACGCTGACCGTGCTCGTGGAGAACAGCGGCCGCATCAACTACGGCAAGCTGCTCGCCGGCGAGCGCAAAGGCGTGGTCGCGCCGGTCACGCTCGACGGGCGCGCGCTCACCGGTTGGGACGTGTTCACGCTCCCGCTGCACGACCGCAGCGCGCTGCAGTTCGCGCACGACGCGGTGCCGACCGATATGCCCGCGTTTTTCCGCGGCACGTTCGAGGTGGACGCGCTCGGCGACACGTTCCTCGACACGCGCATGTTCGGCAAAGGCGCGCTGTGGATCAACGGCCACCACGCCGGGCGCTTCTGGAGCATCGGCCCGCAGTACAGCCTCTATGTTCCGGCGGAGTGGCTGCAGCGGGGAAGCAACGAGGTCGTCGTGTTCGACCTCGCGCATCGCACGGTGCGTCGCTCGCGCGGGGTCACGCAGCCGCTGTTCGCGCCGATCGTCGAATGACGTACATTCGTTCCGTGTGCGGTCGCGTACAAAACGGTGAAGTTCGTTTTCGCGATTCCCGACGACTAGAATACGGAGGGACGCCGCGACCCCCACACCTCGACGGCAGCTCCCGACGGACGAGCGTACCGCGGATCGACAGCGTGCGCGCGTAACGCGAACCCCGCACCCGGCGTCAGGAAGGGACGTCGCCGGGTGCGGCCGCGTGTCCCGGCGACGCAGAACGTCAGGCCGCGGAGCGCGGCGTGGCGGCGGCGAGGAACGTCGCGACGAGTTCCTCGAGGAAGAGCGAACGCAGCGAGGGGCTCGCGCTCTCGATCCGGGCGCGGTTCTGCATGAGGATCAGCGACTGCAGCGCGCCGACGAAGCTGCGCGCGAAGACGTACGGGTCACCGACGACGCCGCGGCGGCGCACGCAGGCGGTGAGCAGCATGACGATCGCGTCCTCGGCGAGGCGCAGCTGTTCGCGCTGCTGCGTCGTCAGCGGAAGCCCGCCGAACCATGCCGCGTACCAGCCGCTCAACTCGTCGACGTGCGCGGTGTAAACCGTGCCGAACGCAAGGAGCAGTTCGCGCAGCGACGTGGCGCGCGCCGCCGGCTCGCGCAGCGCGCGAATCGTCGCGGTGAAGCGGTCGACGACCGAGTCGACGACGGCGGCGAGCAGGATATCCTTGCTCGCGAAATAGCGGTACAAAAGGTTCTCGCCGATCCCGCTCGCGGCGGCGACCTCGCGCATCGTGCAGCCGGCGAAGCCGCGCTCGGCAAGGAGGCGCATCGCCTCGCGCGCGATCGTGCGCCGGCGTTCGAGGTTGCGCGGACGTCCGCGACGGGCGACCGGAAGCGCGATCTGCAAGGTGGGCTCAGCCTGTACCGGGACGATCATACGACCGATTCTCGCGCCCCCACACGAAAATGGCGCGAACATCTGGTGAATTCTGGCTGCCCGTGATGCCGACGACCGGTCTCCTCGACGGCCGGATTTACGAACCGCAAACCGTTTGACGTTGGGTGTGAGCGTCACCCCACCAAATTTTCTCGCTTCCTTCGCTTCTTCGGCAGCACGCCGGAGCTACCGTCCTCTCAGAACCGGCGCCCGAAGCGCCGCCGTACTCAAAACGGAGGAGAGAACGATGGCAGGCATGATGGTTTTCAAAACCGTGGAAGAGGCCCTGAAGTGCGGCTACCAAGTCTGGGACCGCACGGCCACCGGCTACCTCGTCCGAACCCGCACCCCGAACGGCTGGGCCCTCGCCCTCGTCGAACTCCGCGGCAGCCGAATCTAGGCTACTCCGAGCCCTTCCTGAAGGTACTGGTGGATGAAGGCGATGGCCATGCTGCCTTCGCCGACGCCGGAGGCGACGCGCTTCATCGAGCCGTGGCGGACGTCGCCGGCGGCAAAGACGCCGGGGACGCTGGTTTCGAGCAGGTAGGGGTCGCGCGCGAGGGGCCAGTTGGCGCGGCCGTCGAGGTCGAGGACGTCGCGGCCGGTGCAGAGATAGCCGAGGTTGTCGCGCGCGATCTCCCGCGGGAGGAGTTCCGTGCGCGCGTCGGCGCCGATGAAGACGAAGAGCGCGTCGGTCTGGCGGCGCGTGCGCGAGCCGTTGCACTCGACCTCGATCGAGTCGAGGTGCTCGTTGCCGTCGAATCCGACGACTTGGCACGACGTCTCGATGTGCACGTTCTCTTTCGTGTGCAGCTCGTCGATCAGGTACTGCGACATTCCCTTCTCGATCTTGTCGGCGCGGATCAGGAGCGTCACGCTGTGCGCGTAGTTCGAGAAGAACATCGCGGCTTGACCGGCCGAGTTTCCGCCGCCGACCAGGACGACGTCCTTGCCGCGCGTCGTCAGCGCCTCGGTTCGCGCGGCGCCGTAGTAGACGCCGCGGCCGACGAAGCGGTCGATTCCTGCGATTTGCAGCCGCCGCCACGAGACGCCGAGCGCGATGACGAGCGCGCGCGCCGCGACGCGGTCACCGCCGTCGAGCAGCACGACGTGCGGCGCGCCGTCACGGCCGATCTCGAGCCCGACGACCTCGCGCGCGACGAGCATCTCCGCGCCGAAGCGATGCGCCTGCTGCCACGCGCGCATGCTCAGCTCGTCGCCGGAGAGACCGGCCGGGAAGCCGAGGTAGTTCTCGATCCGTGACGACGTGCCGGCCTGGCCGCCGGCGGCGTCGCGCTCGATCAGCAGCGTCGTGAGCCCTTCCGACGCGCCGTAGACGCCCGCGGCGAGCCCGGCCGGGCCGGCGCCGATGATCGCGACGTCGTACGGCACCGTATCGCTCGGCGCGGTCTGCATGCCGAGCGCATCGGCCAGCTCGCGATGGGACGGCCCGACGAGCCGTTTTCCGTCCGGCAGCTCGACGAACGGGGTCGCGGTCTCGTCGTGGTCGTCGGGGTCGCGCCAGTCGAACGCGACGTGGTTGCGGGCCAGGAACTCGCGCAGGTCGTGACAGGCCGGGTCGTAGCGGTCGCCGCAGATCGTCACGACTGCGGTCGGCGTCTCGACTGCAACCTGCTGCAGGCGGTTCACGCGCTCCGCCATCGTGCGCATGATGACCGCGTTGAAGCGCTCGCAGGCCAGGACGATCGAGCGGAAGTCGCTCGGGTCGAGCCGCATCAGCCGCACCGGCGTCACCGCGCGCACGCTGGCGATCGCCGCGGAGCCGAGCAGCAGCGGAACCTCGCCGAAGAAGTCGCCGGGCTTGAACGTATTGATCACGCGGTCGACCGCGCCGAACGACTTGACGACGTCGACGCGGCCGTCGAGCAGCCCGAAGAACGACGGCATCTCGCCCTCATGAATCAGCCAATCGCCCGCGTGCACGCCGACGTCGGCGGCATGCGAGGCGATCGTCTCGCGCTCGTGCTCCGGAATCTCGGCGAAGAGCGAGACGGTCCGAACGTCCTCTGCGGTGATCATGGCGGCGCGCGTTCGCTCTTATGAAATAAAGTCATCCGACCAGGTGGCCTGGCCCGATGGCCTGTTTGGGTGGTCGCTTCGGCGGGAAGGCAACGAGGTGGAGGGATGTCGCCTATGATGGACGGCGCGTTTCGAGACCGGCGCAGCGCGGGGCGCGTACTAACGGCGATCCTGCAGCGGTACGTGCGGCGGGACGACGTGGCCGTCGTCGCGCGGGCGCGCGGCGGTGTGCCGATCGCATACGAGGTCGCGCGCGCGCTCCACGCTCCCCTCGATGTCCTACCCGAGGAAGGGCTGGTATTCCCGGCGGTCGCCGGTCGGACGGTCATCCTGGTCGACGACGGGATGGCGAGCGCCGCGCCGATGGGCGCGGCGGTCGCGGCCGTCCGCGAGCACGATGCGGAGCAGATCGTCGTCGCGGTACCGGTCGCCGCCGCCGAGGCGAGCGCCGCGCTGCGGCTTCTCGCCGACCACGTCGTCTGCGCGCTCACCCCCACCCCGTTCGGCGCGGTCGGCGCCTGGTACGAGCACTACGCGCCGGTCGGCGAGGACGAAATCCGCCGGCTGCTCGGACGCGCGGTTCCCGCGGCCCGCGACCTGGCCACGGCCTAGCGGCCGGGTCCTCAGCGGCGCGGCGACACGTCGAAGCGCAGCACCGCGCCGCCGACCCGCGTATCGCCCGGCGACGCTGCGACGTAGAGGCGGTGCAGCGCCGGCGCGAGGACCGCGGTCTTCGCGCCCGGGGCGCTGGCGACGCGCGCGAGCGCGGTGTAGTGGTTCGCGTCGTCCTGCTGGTAGACGCCGATCGTCCCGTCGCCGCCCGGCACGTAGACGCGGCGGTTCGCTGCGTCCCAGATCACCTGATCGGCGTGCCCCGGCGCCGCGAACGCGGCGACCGTCGTGCCCGTGTCGGCGTTCAGCACGATCAGCTTGCCGGGCTTGCGCGTGACGACGAACAGCCGGTGCGTCGACTCGTCCATCGCGAGCGGCGCGTTCTGCTGCGCCTCCTTGATCGTCCACCACTTCGTGATCGTGCCGGTGTGTTTGTCGATCACGGCCATCTTGTTCTTGTCGGTGACGTTGATGTAGAGCGCGTTGCCGTGCTCCTCGACCGCCAGCGCTTCGACGTGGTTCGCGTTGAAGTGGACGTGGTTGAACACCATGCCGGTGTGCGGGTCGATCTCGAGCAGCCAGCTGTCGGGCTGCGGGACGTCCTTGCCGCCGGTGACGACCCACAGGTGGCCCGTCGCGCCGTCGTACGCGACCGAGTCGGCGCCCGCGGGAAGCTTCAGCGTCCGCTTGCGCGCGAGCGTGCGCGCGTCGAGGATCGGTGACGGTTTTCCGCCGTCGATCACGAGCAGCTCGTTCGTCTGCGGCATCACGAGAATGCTGTGCGGGACGCCGTAGCCTTTCATGCTGCGGACGAACGCGCCGCTGCGGAGGTCGAACACTTCGAGCGCGGCGCCGTCCTCGCCGGCGAGAAACAGTTTGCCGACCTGCGCGTCGACCGCGAAGTGGTCGAAGTCGCCCTTGTAGCCGGGAAGCTTCGCCGAACCGGTCAGCGTCAGCGGCGGACCGGCCGATGCGGCCGTCTTCGCGAGCAATGATGCGGCGCTCGAAATCGCGCGCGCCATCTCGTCGCGGATCGCGACCGCGCGCGCGTTCAGCGCCGTCTTGTCGTCGCCGTCCTTGTACGGAAAGACCACGCCGAGCGCGCCGATGTTCGCCTTCTGCGCGTTTTCGAGAACGAGTTCGACCTCGTAGCGCTTGCCGTTCTCCGCGACCTCGAAGTTCGAGCGGCCGGTGTTAACGACGCGCATGTCGTCCTCGTCGGCCTTCTTGCCGATGCGTCCGATGTTCGAGGCGAGCATGACGTTCCCGCGGCCGCCCGGCAGCGTCACGTGCATCCCCAGCACGAGCAATTCCGGATGACGCGCCATCGTCGCGTCGACCAGCGTCTGCGCCGCGTTGTCGGTCGCGTACGACGAATACGGGTACGCGTCGACGAGGTTCGCGTCGCTGAGCACGTGCTTGCGGAAGAACGTCTGCACGTCGCGCGCGATCGCCTGATCGCGCGTCGTGTCCTGGCCCTTCGTGTACGGAAAGCTGACGCCGAGCGCGCCGATCGTCAGCCCCGAGACGTCGAGCAACGGTTCTTCGACCGAGAAGTGGTCGCCGGCCGGGTTGACCTCGGTCTTCGTCTCACCGGTCGTGATGACGTGCAGGTCGTCGGCGTCGGCTTTCTTGCCGATGCGGCCGATGTTCGAGGCGATGATGACGTTGTCGCTGGTCTTCGGCGGCGTCGCATGGACCGCGAGCACGATGACCTCGGGGTGCGCCTTGAGCGCGACGTCGACGAGGTGCTGCGCGTAGATCGCCGGCGGACCGGCGCCCGGCGCGGGTTCCGCCGCGGCGACGCTCGCCGAGCTGAGAACGAGAACGGCCAGCAGTGCCGGGTTAGCAATCCGCATGGAGGCGAGTATGGGGCGCGTACCTTTCACCAGCCTTTCGGCGGTGCCGCGGCGCGAAAAAAGTTCCACCTTCACGCACGGCGCGCGCAGGCGCGAAAGGTTCGCGAAAGCTTGGCGGCCTATGATCGGGCAAGATTTCTTCGGGTGACCGCACGGAGCGAAGCAATTTGACGAAGTTGGTCGCGGCGGCGGCCGCCGCGTTCTCACTCGCCGCATTGTCGCAGGCGTTCGCACAGACGCGGACCGCGCCGAGCGAGATGGTCGA
Source organism: Vulcanimicrobiota bacterium (assembly GCA_019233415.1). Lineage (GTDB taxonomy): Bacteria > Vulcanimicrobiota > Vulcanimicrobiia > Vulcanimicrobiales > Vulcanimicrobiaceae > Vulcanimicrobium. The sequence goes on along the minus strand of JAFAMK010000254.1, from coordinate 7,491 downwards.
GTGGGTGACGCAGGCGGTCCTCCCCTCGAAGCCGCAGACCGACGCCGAGAAGAAGCGCGGGATGACCGACGGGCGCGACCTGCCGACGCCGGAGGTGCTGCAGCCGACGCTCGACGCCGCGCTGCCCGCCTACAAGCCGCGGGCCGACCGCGCCGCGCTGCACGGGCACTTCAAGGCCGCCGCGTCCGACGTGCTCCCTGGACTCGCGAAGGCGTGGGTCGCGGCGTTCCACGCGTACTACCCGAACGTGCGCATCGACGTCGATCCGCCGTACGCCGGCAGCCTCGGTGCGAAAGAACTGGCGAAGGGCAGCCTCGACTTCGTGTTCGTCTCGCGTGAATTGAAGCCCGACGACATCACCGACTTCCACGCGAAGTTCGGCTACGATCCGCTGAGCGTGCCGATCTCCGGCGGCAGCTACCGCCACTACGGTTTCCTCGACACCGTCGGATTCATCGTCAACAAGGACAATCCGATCGAGCAGCTCGGCTTCGATCAGCTCGACGCGCTCTTCTCCAGCACGCGCTGGCACGGCGGCGCCGCGATCACGACGTGGGGCGATCTCGGGCTGACCGGCGAGTGGGCCGACAAGCCCGTGCACCTCGTCGGCGTCAAGCCGTGGAACGGGTTCGAAGAGTTCATTCGCCAGCGCGTGCTCAGCACGAACGGTCACCGCGGCGAGTGGCGCGACGGGATCGACTACTCGGAGACGGTCTTCCCGATCGCCGGCAAAGTCGCGAAGGACCGCTACGCGATCGGTTACGACGGCTTGGCCTACCTCGACGCGCCGGTGAAGGTGATCGCGGTCGGACCGACGAGCTCCGGGCCGTTCGTCGCGCCGTCGTACGAAAACGTCGCCACCGCCGCGTATCCGCTGAGCCGGCTCGTCTACTTCAACACCAACAAGGCACCGAACAAGCCGCTCGATCCCGCGGAGGCGGAGTTTCTGAAATTCGTGCTGAGCCGCGACGGTCAGGCGCTCGTGCAGAAGCAGAACATCTTCCTCCCGCTGCGCGCGGGACAAGTCCAGAAGAGCCTCGCGCTGCTGCGCTAGTTCGTCGCGGTCGGTTCCGCGAACGGCGTGACCGCCGACGAACAGCCCTGCGGCGCGCCGACCGGCGGCGTGTCGAGCTGCGGCTGCGTGCCGGTTACGCCGAACTCGACCGGATAGTACGAGCCGCCGTCGGGCATCGTCACCGTCGTCGACGCGCCGTCGGTGTGCGCCGGCAGCTGGTACGTTTGAATCCAGTACGGCTGCGGCACCCGCACGCAGCCGAGCTCTTTCAACTGGCCGTCGACCAGGAAGCTGCTGCGCAGCGGCCCGCCCAGCGGCTTTTCGTAGAGGTAGACCAGCGACGGCGCGTCGGTCGGGTTGCGCAGCGTGAACGTGATGCGGTGCAGGATGCCGTAGTCGCCGAAGTCGTGGCCGGGATCGTGCGGGTCGACGTTGCGCGGCGTCGGCGTGCGGCCGCCGTACCGCACCGCGACGTCGGGCGTGCCCACGTCGTACGACTCCGCGAGCGCGCCGTATCCGTCGAGCGCGAAGATGCCGTGGCGGTTGTGCCCGTCGAACGGAACGCGCGGGCCGGCGAGATACTGCTCCGGATGACCGCCGGCCGGCGACGCGACGACCGAGACGCCGACGGTGGCGCCGCTCAGCACTTGCACGTCGACCGCACCGGCGGCCAGTTCGCCTTGCAGAATCAATGCGTGCCGCAGCACGAACGGCCGGCCCGGGACGAGGTCGACGATCGTGCCTTCGTTGCCCAGCTCGTAGCGCAGGAAGTCGCGCGAGACGCTGTGTCCGACGCTCATCACGTCGAGGTCGGGGCCGGCATCCGCTTCGACGAGCTGCACGCGCGACGGCGCGTCGGCGGTCAACACGACGTCGAGGTCGCGCGGAACGCCGACGTCCGAGTGATAGTAGTAGAGGCGCGCGGGGCGCTGCGGTGCGACGGCGCCGCGGAAGACGAGCCCTTCGGCGTCCAGATACTCCGGGTCGTCGCTCAGGAACAGCAGGCTCGGCACGGGCGGCGGCGCGGGCAGGCTGTAGACCCAGACCGTCGTCGTGCCGGTGACGGGGCTGCTGTTTTCGTCACCGTCGAGCGTCGTCGTGACGTTGACCGCGGTGCGTCCGCCGGCGGCGAGCGGCGGCACCGGCCAGGGCGCGACCGCACCATCGTGCAGCGCGCCGCCCGTGCGCAGCGAGGGCCGAATCGCGCGGTCGACCGCAGCACGCACCTGCGCGTAGAGCACATCCCCGTCGGTCCCCGGCGAACCGGTGACGTTGACCGTGATGGTCGGCGGAATCACGCCCGCCGGCGGCGCCGGCGATGGCGTCACCGATGCCGACGGACTCGCGGACGGCGGCGTGGGAGACGGCGCCTCGACGGGCTGGGCCAGCGCCGCCGACCCGATCAGGGCGAACGCGAACGCGGTAATCGCGACGAACCGAATGCTCCCTCGTCCTCCGAACGGGTGTGGTGGTGGGACGGCACGGCGCGTTCTCGGCGCCGCACCGGCACACCAGCCGAGCGTCAGCCCGACCCGAAGGCGCGCTCCCATTGAACGGAGATGCCCCGCAGAATCGACGGATAGACGATCCACCAGCGAAACGGCGCAATCGCCGCCATGTACACGGGCGTAATGAAGCCGACGTCTCGCACGTAGATCGCCAAATAGAAGCGATAGCGCGCATCGTCTTCGACGAGCGCCTCGAGTTTGGCGGCATGAACCGTACGGTTCGCGATCTCCGAAAGACGCTCGTTTTCGAACTGATACACGATACGAAACGGGCCGTCCTCGGCGCCGACCGGAGTCATTGAAGCCCGGCGATCGGCGTCGGTCAGCCGCGACGCGAACGATTCCCCTTCGTCCGTCTCGCGCTCCCGATCCCACCCAAGCACGCCACCAACGGCAAAACGAAGCTTGAAGAGTGCTCTCGCGGCAGGCGACAGCTCGACGGAATCGGTGTTTCCCTTCGAGAGAAACTCGCGAAGCGTGATCCCCGCGCGCGCGTGTGGCAGATCAACTGTCCAGACATCGTACAAACGGACGCCGGAGAGAACGTCGTGCACCCGCAGCGGCAACCGCGCGTAGTCGGCTGAGGAGTTTCCCACGCGATGTCAGCCTCAGTGCGGCATGTCGTCGTCGGCCAGGCCGAAGTAGTGACCCAGCTCGTGGATCACCGTCTCGCGCACTTCGTGCACGGCTTCGGCGCGCGTGCGCGCGATGCGGTTGATCGGCCCGCGAAACAGCGCGATCTCGTCGGGCAGAAACGGCGCCGTATCGTACGACCGGTCGGTCAGCGCGACACCGCGATAGATGCCGAGCAGCTCGGAGCTCTCATCGTCGTCACCGCCGACCTCGAGGTCCTCGTCGCTCGGCTCGTCTTCGACCGTGATGACGACGTTCTCGACCATGTCCGCAAAGCGCGGCGGCAGCGACGCGAGCGCATCGTGCACGACGGCCTCGAACTCGTCGGGCGAGAGCCCGCTGACCGCGCGCAGGTAGCGCCGCCGTCGCGGCTCGCGCGGGTTACAAATGACGCCCCTCGCGCTGGCGCACCGACAGCTCGGCGCGGCGGATCTCCTCGACCACGTCGGTGCGCAGGCGGTCTGCGAAGTGCTGCAAGCTGCGTTCGGCGGCATGGCCGAGGATGGTGCGATCCGCGATGTCGCCGAGTGTGCCCAGCGGAAGCTCGTACGTTCCCTGCAGCCGCAGCGTCGATTCGAGCGGTCCGACCGGCTCGCTGCGCACCTCCCCGCGAAAGGCGGGGAACCACGCCGCCTGCTGACGGGCGCGCAGCGTCAGGGCGAACGCGGTCGCGGTACGCGGGCCGTCGAGGTCGATCACGACGGGGACGCTCATCGCAGCGCCCGCGAGCCCGATCTCGACCTCCAGCACCATGTCTTCGCGCGCAGCGTAGCCGTCGAGTACGGTCCGCACCCGCGGCGCGACCGCGGCCTGCGGGCTCGGAACGCTGCGGTCGATCGTGATCTCCGGCATCGCCGTCAGCCGCCGTGCTTCCCTGCCTCGATTCGGGCGTGCTCGGCGCGCAGCTCGTCGCCGACGCCGCCCAGGAGCGCGGTCAGCGTTGCGTGCGCGATGGGCCGCCCGATCAGCTCGTCGAAGGCGCGCCCCGCAAGCCCCCCGGGGGGCTCGTAACCGCCGTCGAGTTCCAGCGCGGTCTCGTCGTAGTCTTCGCCGGCGCTGACGCTCAGCGTGCCGGTGAAGCCCGGCGTCGGGATGCCGCGCGACGAGAGCCCGGCGTCCCAGCGGAGCGCGAACCGCGCGGCGTAGTTCGCGCTCGCGGCAAGCCGTTCGGTCGCGGCCGTGACCGTGCGCGCCAACTCGCGGCCTTCGGTGACCGGCAGCGTCAGCGTCAGCACGCATTCGCCGCGGTCTTCGCCCGGCGCGAGGCCAAGCCGCCGCTCGAGGGCGGGGAGTGCTTGGGTGTAGGGGGCTTCGATGTAAACGCGTTCCCGTACCATCGCCATGCCGCGAGGGTTCGCCGCCGGCGCAGGCGGCTACTCTGCGCAACTTGGGAACGTTCGTTCACACGGCGTTCACCGGCCTCCGTGATCGCCGGGCGTACGATCAGGCCATGGAGCCTCCGCGCGACGAGCCGCTTCCTGCGACGCTCGTCTTCGTCTCGGGCCTCGGGGTGCTGATCCTCGTGGGCTGGTTTGCGATGTTCTTCTTGCTGCGGGCGAGGTGGTGACGTGCACGTCCACCGGCAAGAACGGCTTTGGATGGCGCTCGGGATCGCGATGCTCGTCGTCTTTCTCGCCGTGATCACGACCGCCGCGGTCGTCGACGGGTTCGTCCCGCCGAGCCACGTGCAGAGCATCGATCCGACGCGCGTCTCGGAGACGCCGCCGTTCGACCACCCGGGTCTGCGCAAGGTCGCCGACGGCGCGTACGAGGCGTACTACGTCGCGCGCGTCTTCTCGTTCACGCCGGCGTCCATCGACGTGCCGGCCGGCGCGCGGGTGACGTTCTACGTGACGAGCGCCGACGTCGAGCACGGCTTCAGCATTCCCGAGACGGGCGTGAACACGATGGTCACGCCGGGTTGGGTCAGCACGGTCTCGCACACGTTCAAGGAGCCCGGGACGTTCCTGTTGGTCTGCAACGAGTACTGCGGCGCCGGGCATCACCTCATGGCCGCGAAGGTGGTGGTGAAGTGACGACGACCGCAACGGCGACGAGCGCACGGCGCGCGGCGGCAGACGGCGTGCTCGACCTCTCGCGCGCGAACGGCAACCTGCTCGTCCTCGCGCACATCTACACCGCGACGCTCGTGCTCGGGATCGGCGCGCTGTTCGGGATGCTGCAGGGCTTCTCGCGCGCCAACTTCATCGTCATGCCGCCGTGGTTCGACTACTACCGGATGCTCACGGCGCACGGCGTGCTGATGGCGCTCGTCTTCACGACCTTCTTCATCACCGGCCTGTTCACGTACGCCGTCTACCACACGATCCCGCGCGCGCGCTCGGTGCGGCTCGGTTGGATCGGCTACTGCACGATGCTCGTCGGCACGCTGATGACCGCGGTCGCGATCCTCGACGGCAGCGCCAGCGTGCTCTACACGTTCTATGCGCCGCTCAAGGCGAGCCCGCTCTTCTACTTCGGTGCGACGTTCCTCGTCCTCGGGACGTGGGTCGTCGCGGCCGACATCATCGTGAACGTCGTGTGGTTCAAGCGCCACAACGCCGATCAGCGCATCCCGCTTCCCGCGTTCATGGCCACCGCGACGATGATCATGTGGCTCATCGCGACGCTCGGCGTCGTCGCCGAGATGCTGCTGCTGATCCCGTGGTCACTGGGCTGGACCCAGGGAATCGACGTCGGCCTGACGCGGATGCTGTTCTGGTACTTCGGCCACCCGCTGGTCTACTTCTGGATCATGGCGGCGTACACGATCTGGTACACCGTCGTCCCGGTGACGTTCCGCGGGCGAGTCTTCAGCGACGGGCTGACGCGCCTCGCGTTCCTCATGCTGCTGCTGCTCTCGACGCCGGTGGGACTGCACCACCAGTATCTCGACCCCGGCGTCTCGGCGGGCTGGAAGTGGCTGCACACGGTCACCACCTACGGCGTCGTGATCCCGTCGTTCATGACGGCGTTCGCGATCTTCGCGACGTTCGAGCTGGCCGCGCGCAAGGCCGGCGTGCGCGGGTTCGTCGGCGTCGTCCGCTGGCTGCCGTGGAAGAATCCCGTCTTCGCCGGGCCCGCGCTCGGCATGATCCTGTTCATCTTCGGCGGCTTCGGCGGGATCGTCAACAACTCGTATTCGATGGACGTCCTCGTGCACAACACGATGTGGATCGTCGGGCACTTCCACATCACCGTCGGCGGGCCGGCCGCGCTGACGTTCATCGGCGCGACGTACGGACTCGTCCCCGCGCTGACCGGGCGCACGCTGTTCGCGCCGAAGCTCGCGCTCGTTCAGGTGTACCTCTGGTTCGGCGGCATGGTGATCATGTCGACGGCGATGCACTGGGCGGGCCTGCTCGGCTCGCCGCGCCGCACCGCCGACGTCAGCTACTTCGGCGCGCAAGGCGCGGCAACGTGGCACCCGGAGATGGTTTGGGCGGCAGTCGGTGGCACGATCATCGCGATCTCCGTGCTGCTCTTCATCATCGTTGCCACCGGGACGTACTTCGCCGACCGCCACGCCGACGAGCGGCCCGTCTTCGACTTCGCCGCGACGAACGAAGACGCGCTCGACACGCCGCCGGTCCTCGACAAGCTCGGCCGCTGGGCGGCGGTCGCGATCGGCCTCGCCGTGCTGGCGTATGCCGGTCCGGTGGCCGCACAGATTCAGGCGCACGCGTACCTCGCCCCCGGCATGCGCACGTGGTAGACATGCCCATGCCGGCGCCGCGGCCGTACATCCCGGTGTTGCGGGAAGGCGACGCCGTGCCGGCGGCGGCGCTCGTCGACCAGCGCGGGCGCCGCTTCTCCTTCGCCGAGACCGGTGGGCGCACAACGGTCGTCTCGTTCATCTACACGCGTTGCACCGACGCCCGGATGTGCCCGCTCGTCGCGGCGAAGTTCGCGAAGCTGCAGCGCGCGCTCGGCGGCGCGCCGATTCGCCTGGTGACCGTGACGCTCGACCCGGCGTACGACACGCCGGCCGTGCTCGCGCGCTACGGCGCGGCGTACGGCGCCGATCCCGCAGTGTGGTCGCTGATCGGCGGACCGCCCGCGGCGGTCGACGCGGTCACAGCGCGGTTCGGGATCGCGGTCGACCGCCCGCGACCGGGCGTGATCCTGCACACGGAAGCTGCGGTGATCGTCGATGCGCACGGACGCGTCGCGCGCGTCATCGACGGCGCCGGCTGGCTCCCGGACGACGTCTTGGGTGCGGCGCGCGCGGTCGCGGCTCTGCCCGACGACCCGTTGCACCGGCTGCGGCTCTGGCTCGCGAGCAGCGCGAGCGCCCTCTGCGGCGGTCGCGGCGCGACGCCGCTCACCGCCGGC
>JAFAMK010000212.1 GCA_019233415.1 Vulcanimicrobiota bacterium | reverse complement strand
CAGCGTGTGGTCGATCTCGCGCTGCGCGGTCGCGTCCATCCCTTCGACCGCGGGGCCGATGATCTCGTTGACGGCGCCGACCGCCGCCAGCACGCCTTTGCCGCCGTAGCGCTTCGGATCGCCGTCGCGTTTCTCGACCGCTTCGTACGCGCCGGTCGACGCGCCCGACGGCACCATCGCTTCTTCGACCGCGCCGAACGAGGTTGCGACGGCGACCGCGACCGTCGGGTTGCCGCGCGAATCCAGAACCTCGCGCGCGCGCACGCTTTCGATCAGCGGGCGCCCACCGCCGCGCAGCGACTCGATCGACATGGTGTGCCTCGCGTTACTTCGCGGCGATCCAGTCGCCGAGCGTGTGCGCGCGCGCAAACAGCTCGTCGTCGCGGAAGAAGATCGCGATCTCGCGCGCGGCCGACTCGGGCGAATCCGAACCGTGCACCAGGTTGCGGCCGATCGTCTGGCCGTAGTCGCCGCGGATCGTTCCCGGTGTGGCCTTGATCGGGTTCGTCGCACCGATCGTCGAGCGCGCGCCTTCGATCACATCTTCACCTTCGATCACGAACGCGACGATCGGCGTCGCGGTGATGTAGTCGACGAGCCCGGCGAAGAACGGCTTGCCGTCGTGCTCCGCGTAGTGCCGCTGCGCCTGGTCTCGCGTGACCTGCATCAGCTTGAGGCCCAGAATCGTGTAGCCGCGCCGCTCGAAGCGCGCGAGGACCTCACCGACCAAGCCGCGGACGACCGCGTCGGCTTTCGCGAGGATCAAGGTTCGTTCGACTGCCATAGCGCAGGGGCTATACGTGCCGAACCCCATCGCACCTCTCGACGGCGCGCGCGTGCGTGACGCGCTCGCGGGAACGCGCTTCGCCGACGTGCGCACGATCGCGGAAACCGGCAGCACGAACGACGACGCGACCGCGCTGCTCGGCGATCCGTCGGCTGCCGGTGCGACGTTGGTCGCAGAATTCCAGACAGCGGGGCGCGGGCGCAAGCCCGGCCGCAGCTGGATCGCACCGCCGGGCAGCGCGCTCCTGATGACGGCGATCCTGCCGGTCGCGGTCGCGGCCGACGCGCTGTGGGCCGTCCCGTTCTGGACCGCGCTCGCGGTCGCCGACGGCGTCGAGGCGGGCTGCGGCGTCCGGCTCGACCTGCGCTGGCCGAACGACCTGGACCTCGACGACCACAAAGCCTGCGGCATCCTGTGCGTCTCCCGCGTCGCGGGCGCGACCGCGCACGTCGGCTGCGGAATCGGCCTCAACGTGCACCGCCCCGCCCTTCGGCCTGAGACGTTCGTGCCGGCGTACTTGTCGGACCGTGTGCCGCGGGTGGAGCGCGAGGCGGTGTTGGCGGCGATTCTCGGTGCGATGGACGGGCTGGTCGACGTGCTGGAGCGACCGCATGACGTTGCGCGCGCGTGGGAAGAGCGCGCGGGGCTGCGCGGGCGGCCGTACCGGCTGCGGCTCGATGCGGACGGAAGCGTCGTCGACGGGACGGCGGTGCGGCTCGATCCGGCCGGCGGGCTCGTCGTTGCGGTGGACGGCGCGGAGCGCACGATCCACCTCGCCGACGCGCGCGTCGTCGCCGGCGGCTAGGGCGTTACCACACCGCCGAGCGGGACGTTCGCTTTTCCGAGGACGGCGATTGCGTTCGCCTGTTGCGTATGGTCGACCGAGAGCGCGAGGTTCGCGGTCGCGTTGACGCTCGCGGGTTTGGGGATCATCTTCGCCGCGACGCCGCCGTCCTTCAGCGCCTTGGTCGCGATCATCGTGTCGGCGTTCGACGCGAAGAACAAGATGACGTCGGGCATCGCTCCCTACTTCGAGCCGGTGACCAGCTCGTCGAGACCTGCGGCGACTTCGTTCAGCTCACCGACGCGCGTCACGGCCTGCTGCGTGCGCGCCGCCATCTCGGAGGCGAGCGTGTCGATGACGACGACGTCGCCGAGGATCTCGGCGTTGAGCGCCGAGGCGGCGAGGATCTTCTCCGAGACGCCCTTCGCGACCATGACCCCGCCGCCCGAGGCCGGATTGAACTCGGTCGCGGCCTGCATCAGCAGTTCGCCCTGTTTTTCCACTGCCGTGCGCGTCTGCGCGACGTGGTCGCCCGAGACCTCGCTGCCGACGATCACAACCGACAGTTCCTTCGCCGAGGCGCGGACCTGACGGCTGCGCGCGACGAGCTGGCGCGCGATCCGCTCGACGACGGGCAGCGCGATCGCGAGACCGATCAGGATACCGACGACGCCCCACAGCAGCAGCGAGGTGATCGTGTGCTGCTGGATCGTGCTGAACGTGGCGAGCGGGACGCCGAACCAGCGCGCGGCGATCACCTGCATCTGGTCGTTGAGGACCGGCTCGACCCGCACCAGGTAGTCGACCCCGCCCTCGCGGTCGATGCCGTAGAACGGCACCTTCACGTCTTGGACGGTCGGCGAGGCACTTTCGTCGACGAGCCGCGTTCCATCGACGCGCGTGATCGAGCTGGAGATCAGCTCACCCTGGTAGATCACCGCCGCCTTGCCGCCGAGCGCGTGCGCCGCCTGATCGACGGTGTCGTAGTAGTGGTCGACGACGATGCCGCCGTAGACGGCGCCGATCGTGCGCTCGTTGGCGTCGGAGATCGGCGTCGCGGCGATGATCCCGAGCCCTTGGACGAGCCCTTCGCGGCCCGCGGTCGTCGACTCGATTTGCGGCTCGAGCTGCTCGGGGACCAGTTCGTCGTGCGGAAGCGTCGCGGCCGTGTTGACGGTCTCGCCCGAAAGCGCACGGGCGACGAGCGGCGAGGTCAGCTTCGCGCCCGGCGGGCCGCCGTTGGCGCGCGCGACGACGCGACCCCGCTCGTCGACGACGGTCAGGAACGAGAGGCCGCCCTGGCGCGCGATCCCGGTCAGCGTCGTTTCGAGCGAGCGCGCGTGCGCGGCGGTCGCGCGCCGCACCGTTTCGTTGATCGCGGCCTGCGTGACCAGCAGCTTGACCGAGTCGCGCTTCTCGTCCCAGTACCCGGCGAATCCGGTCGAACCGCTCGATACTTGCTGCGCGGCAAGCTTGTTGAGGTCGGTCGCCATCGTGTTCCGCGCCGCGATCGCGCTGATCGCCGACGAGATCACGACCGCGCCGACCACCGTGCCGACGAGCTTCGTGCGCAGACCGAGCTTCATACCGGGGCCTCCTGCTCCATACGACCGTTACCGGAAATACTGTAGCGGCCGAGCTGACC
>JAFAMK010000038.1 GCA_019233415.1 Vulcanimicrobiota bacterium | reverse complement strand
GTCGTCGCCGCGATGCTCGGCGCCGACATGTTCGGCTTCGGGACCGCGCTGCTCGTCGCGCTGGGCTGCATCTACGCGCACCAGTGCCACCAGAACACCTGTCCGGTCGGGATCGCGACGCAAGACGCGGCGCTGCGCGGAAAGTTCCCCGGCACCGCCGAGGACGCCGAGACGTTCCTGCGCTTCGTTGCGCGCGACGTGCGCCGCCGCCTCGCCGCGCTCGGCGCGCATTCGCTCGACGAGATTCACGGCCGCGGCGATTTGGTTCGTCCGCGCGACGAGCGCGCGGCCGGTGTCGACCTCGACGAACTGCTGCGGCTTCCGGAGACGCGCTCGCCGTACGACTCCGCGCGGATCGACGACGTCCACCTCGACGACGAGGCGATCCCGGGCGGAACGCAGCGCGTCACGCCGGCCGACCGCGCCGTCGCCACACGGCTCGCGTACGACGCGGTCGTGCGGAGGAACCGCGGCGAGTACGTCGGTGCGGCGACGTATCGCTACGCGGGCAGCGCGGGGCAGAGCTTCGGCGCGTTCCTCGCGGCGCCGCTGGTGCTAGAGCTCGACGGTGAAGCCAACGACGGTGTCGGCAAGGGGATGAGCGGCGGGACGATCGTCGTGCGCGGCGCTGGCCGCGCGCACGAGCCGGCGATCGGGAACGCGTGCTTCTACGGCGCGCGCGGCGGCGAGGCGTTCATTCGCGGCGCGGCCGGCGAACGGCTCGCGGTCCGCAACAGCGGCGCGACGGTCGTGGTCGAGGGCGCGGGCGACCACGCCTGCGAGTACATGACGAAGGGGACCGTCGTCATCCTCGGCCCGACGGGGCGCAACCTCGCCAGCGGGATGACCGGCGGCGAGCTGTTCGCGCTGCGCGAGCACGCGGCGCGGCTCGGGCCGACCCCGCTCGCCGCGCACGAGCTCGATGACGAGCAACGCGCGCGATTGCGCCACGTGCTCGCCGAGCACGCGCTGCGCACCGGGTCGCACACGGCGCGCACGCTGCTCGACGGCGGGCTCGGCGGGTTCGTGCGCATCGCAGTTGCGGTCGCACAGCCCGCCGCGCTCGCGGCCTCGACCTAGGCCGGCGGATTCGGCGGTTCTTTCGGCGCCGTCGCGGCGTGAACCGCGCTGCGCGCGGCGTCGGCCGCCTTCTGCGCCTGTTCGGCGAAGATCGAGAGGTGCTGCTGCGCCTGCGCCGAGCCGGCTTCGAGGACGGTCTTGCCGGTCGCGATGAATGCGCTCGCGTGCTGCAGCGCCGCGTTCGCCTGCTCCTGGGCGGCCGCGGTCAGGTGCGGCGTCTGATCGACGATCGTCTTCTGCAGCTCCTGGGCCTTCGCGACACCTTCCTTGACGAGCGGGGTCGCCTGCTCGACGCCCTTCTGCATCGCCTCGGCCGCGATCTGCTGGAGCTGCTTCGCCTGTTCCAGCGCCTTGTTGAAGAAGTCCATGGACACGGGATGCTCTCTCCTAACTCCGGCTTACGGTGCGGGGTCGCCGCCGTTCACGGTCAGTACCCAACGCAGCGCGCGTGCATATTGGTCGAGCTCGCGAACCGTCCGGCGCAGCCAGCGGAACGCGGGATCGCTACGCTGATCCGTACCGGACGCCGCTTCCACCTGTTTCACGAAGGCGAGGATCGTGCCAAGCTGCGCCTCGACCGCGTCCCACCGCTCACGCAGGGCCGCCTCGGAGGCATCGGGGAGCCGGTCGAGCACGGGCGGCGCCGGCTGGTCGGCGAACCGCATCGTGAATTCGAGCCGGGCCAGGGCATAGTCGCTCGTCCCCCGGATAAAGCTCGCCAACAAGTTCACCAAGCGCGGATTCATTCTAACGGCGCTCCGCCCTAGGCTCCGCGCCCCCCACGCTTTGCGTGGGGCCCCCTACCCGCAAGCGCGCTCTCGACTGCGGTCGTTGCGGGATTCCCCGAGGGCGCGCTAGATTGGACACCATCGTGAGTCATCGTCGGTACGTCATCGTCGGAAACGGGTTCGCAGGAACGACCTGCGCGGAGCAACTGCGCAAGGCCGACCCCACCTGTTCCATCGTGCTCTTCGCCGACGAGCCGTACTGTCTCTACAACCGGATCGCGCTCCCGCCGCTGCTCCGCAAGCAGGTGACCGAACAGAAGGTCATCATGCGCGACGTCGCCTGGCACGAGAAGCACGGCATCGACCTGCGCCTCTCGACCCGTGTCGAGAAGGTCAACGTCGCCGAGAAGACCGTCGTGGCGAACGGCCGCGAAGAGCCGTACGACGCGCTGCTGCTGGCGACCGGCGGCCGTCCGAACCCGACGACCGCCCCCGGCGCCGAGGGCGCGCAGAACGTCTACAACTTTCAGTATATGAGTGACACGCTGGCAATCTCGCACGCGCTGGAGACGGCGAAGGCCGCGGTCGCGGTCGGCGGCTCGTTCATCGCCTACGAGCTGGCGGAGGCGTTCGTCTCCCGCGGGGTCGAGACGCACTGGCTGATCCGCGGCCCGCGCTTCCTGCGCCGCATGCTCGACGAGGCGGCCGGGGAGTTGCTCCACGACGCGGCGCGCGCCGACGGCGTGCACCTGCACTTCGGCGAGGAGATTCGCGAGCTCGTTCGCTCGAACGGCGCGGTGAGCAAAGTCGTCACGACGTCCGGGAAGTCGATCGACACCGACATGGTCGGCGTCGGCCTCGGCCTGACGATCAACATGGAGCTGTGCGAGGGAACGGGGATTCGCACGAAGACCGGGATCGTCACCGACGCACATTTGGAGACCGACGTCGCGGGCGTCTTCGCGGCCGGCGACTGCGCCGAGTTCTACGACCCGATCGCCGAGCAGCACTACCGCATGGGAACGTGGAACAGCGCCGGCGCGCACGGCAAGCTCGCGGCGCACAACATGGCCGCGCACGCGAACGGCGGCGAGCGCAAGCAGTTCGACACGGTGCCGGAATACAGTTCGCTGGTCTTCAGCGGCCAAACGATCACGCAGTTCGGCCTCTCGCCTGAGTACCGCGACGACATCGAGACCGAGATGCATGTCGACAAGGACAAGGGCTGGTACCGCGCGCTCTACTTCCTCGACGACCGCTTCGTCGGCGCCGTACTGATCGGCAAAGGCAATCGCGCCGGCAAGCGCCGCTACCTCGAAGCGATCAAGACGAAAGCGCGCTTCCCGAGGGGCGAGCGGCGCGACCTGCTCGCCTGGACCGCGGAATAAAAAAAGAGGGCGGCTCGTGAGAGCCGCCCTCGCTCGTTGTGCCGATCGTAGCCGGAGCTACGGGATCAGCGTGCGGACGGTACCGTTGTCGGTGAACAGGTACGAGTCGGGCGTGAGCGCGAGGTTCGTCCCGGCCGCCGCCGGCGTCACGTAGACGATTCCGAACGGTGCCTTCACCGCGCCTGCCGCCGCCGCGGTGATCGTGCCGTCCGATGTGTCGGGCAGGAGCCTGAGCGGCAGGCCGGCGATCGCCGCCTGCGCGGCGGGCGCGAAGATCGGTCCCGCCGCGGCGAAGGGGGCGAGGTTGTACGGGAGCGTGATCGGGGTCGGCGCGCTTCCGAAGAAACTCGGCGCCTGGCCCTGCACCGCGTACGGTGCCGGCGTCGTCGCCGCCGTCGGCGGCGCGACGATCCCGACCGCTCCGTCGGTGACCGAGCCGGTCTTGATCCCGAACGGGCTCACGACGGGACCGCCTCCCGAGGGCGCGATCAGGTAGAGTTGCCCGTTCGTCGCGGTCGCGACGAGGTTCGTCCCGGTCCCGGCGGCGACGGCGACGAACGGCGCGCCGCTCACGAAGGTCGTGACGATGTTATTCGTCAGGTTCACCAACGCGATGCGGTTGTTACCCGGATCCGGAATGAGCAGGCCATTGGCAATCGCGAGCATCCCGATTCCGGTGACGCCCGTGAAGTTGAGCCCCGTGACCGGGAGCTTGCCGATCGCCTCGGCCTGGACGAAGGTCGTGCCGTTCGTCACGGTCACGAGACCGGTGCCGGCGCCGTTCGACTCGGGATCGATCGCCCAGATGTTGTTGTTCTCGGCGACGTAGACGTAGCCGCCCGGCTCCCACGCAACGCCTGCGGGGTGCTGGAACCCGATGTAGCTGTTCGTCTGCCCGAACTGCACCGCGACCGGGAAGCTCCCGTGCGCGGCCGGATCGAAGATGTACAGCCCGGAAGCCGTCGCACCCGTCGCCGGCGTCGTCTGCAGCGAGCCGAGCGCCGCGGCACTGTCGGCCGCGAGGATGCGCTGGACGGTCGTGTTGTTGTCGAACGCCATCCCGGTCAGCGCCGTCGCGCCCGCGATTGCGAAGCGTCCGGTTCCCGCTTCGGCGATGTTCCCGCCGTCGGTGATCCAGAAGCCCTGCGCCGCCGCGGGGAGCGTCGTTCCGTTCGTGCTGACGATGTCGGC
>JAFAMK010000326.1 GCA_019233415.1 Vulcanimicrobiota bacterium | reverse complement strand
TCGCCGCAGCCGGGGCACCACCACGACGGCGTCGCCGTCGCGAAATCCTTGGGCGTCAGCATCACCGCCATCGTCAGCGCACCTCCAAGGTCGTGTCAAGGGCCCCGTCATCCTGAGCTTGTCGAAGGGCGGTCTGTCGAAGGACAGCATCGACGATCTCGATCGGGCGGAACGGCCGCCCGTCGTATTTGCGCACGCCGTGCAGCACGTCGAGCGGCCCGACGACGGCACGAATCAGCTGCATCAGCTGGCCCGTGTAGTTGTTCTCGACGACGAAGACGTGCTGCGCGCCGCGCACGAAGTCTTTGATCTCGTCGTCGGGGAACGGCCAGAGCGTGCGCAGCTGCAGGAAGCGCGTCGGCACGCCGCCCGCGGCAAGCCGGTCGACCGCTTCGGCGATCGGCCCGCGGTTCGCGCCGTAGCCGATGATCGCGACGTCGGCGTCGGCGATCCCGTGCAGCAGCGCGCGCGGCAGCTCGTCGCGCATCGCGACGAGCTTGTGCATCCGCTTCTCCATCATCCGCGCGCGGTTGCGCGCGTTCTCGGTGATCACGCCGGCGTCGTTGTGCTCGGAGCCGGGTGCGAGGTGCATCCCGCCCGGCACGCCCGGGATCACGCGCGGCGAGACGCCGTTCTCGGTGAACGCGAAGCGCTTGTACTCGCCGAAGACGACCTCGCCGGCGTCGATCAGCTCGCCGCGGTCGACGACGACCGCGCCGAGGTCGAACGGCGGCAGCGTCGCCTTGCTCTGGCACAGCGCCTGTTCGGTCAGCACGAACACCGGCAACTGATACCGCTCCGCGAGGTTGAACGCGGTCGTCGTCAGCTCGAACGACTCCTCGACCGTCCCCGGCGCGAGGATGACGCGCGGAATCTCGCCGTGGCCCGAGTAGATCAGGTGGTTCAGATTGCTCTGCTCGGTCTTCGTCGGCATCCCCGTCGACGGGCCGGTGCGCGCGCACTCGACGACGACGACCGGAATCTCCAGCACACCGGCGAGCCCGATCGCTTCGGTCATCAGCGCCTGGCCCGGCCCCGAGGTCGCGGTCATCGCGCGCACGCCGGCGAACGCCGCGCCGAGCGTCATCGTGATCGCGGCCAGTTCGTCTTCGGCCTGAACGACGACGCCGCCGAACTTCGGCAGCTGCTTCGACATCCACTCGAGGATGTCGGTCGCCGGCGTGATCGGGTAGCCGGCCATGAAGCGGCAGCCGGCAACGAGCGCGCCGTACGCGATCGCGTCGTTGCCCATCATGATGAGCCGGTCGCCGTCGGCCGAGGCGACGAGCCCGTAGCCGCTCGGACGATCGGCGAAGTGCTCGCGCACGTACGTCTCGCCGGCCTCGATCGCGCGCATGTTGAGGTCGACGACCTTCTCGCCCTTGCGCTGGTAGACGCCGCGCACGTCGGCGCGCACGATCTCCGGGTCCATCCCGATCAGCGCGCCGAGCGCGCCGAGCGAGATCGTGTTCCGCACCAGCTCGAGGCCGAGTTGCTCCTTCGCGATCTTCGCGAGCGGAATCTCGTACCAGGTGACGTCGTCGCGGCGCAGGTCGTCCGGAACGGTCTCCGCGGTGTTGTCGAAGACGACGAACCCGCCCGGCCGCATCTCCTCGATGTGCGCCTGGACGGCTTCCAGGTCGAACGCGACGAGCGCGTCGACCGCGTCGGCCGTTCCGTAGTTTTCGTGCTCGCTCGCACGGATGACGTAGTTGGTGTGGCCGCCGCGAATCCGTGAGGGGAAGTCCTTGTACGTGTAGACTTCGAGCCCCATGCGCTTGAACACGCCCGCGATCAAGTCGCCCGTCGTCAGGCTTCCGTCTCCGGCCTGCCCGCCGAACATCACTTCGACGCTATTGAGGACCATGAAGGAATGTTTTTCCTGCCGCGGGGGCAATCGCCTTTAAAACGTGCGGCGGAAGCGACGGTGCTCGCGTCTCGCGGCGCGCCAGGCCGGGCGCCACGCGTCGCGGCCCGCGCAGGCGTCGCCGTGCGCGAGCGCGGCGACTTCGCCCGCGACGAACGCGTGCGCGCCGCGACCGGCGAGCGCGCGCAGCCGGTCGCGCGCGACGACCGCGTCGTGCTGGTCGCCGAGGATCGTCTGGATCGACTCGGCGGCGGCGGCGAGGTCGCGTGCAACGCCGCCGACGGCGGCTTCGAGCGCCTCGGCGGCGTAGCGCACGCGCTTGGCGGCGATTCGAATGCGGTGCAGCTCCCGGTCCTCCGGCGGGCGCATGCGGCGGCGCACGCGCTTGCGCAACGTCTTCCACGCCTCGCGGACCAGCGCAGGCGCCGCGTCGCAGGCGTCGTCGTCGGCAGCCGGCGTGAGCGGTGGCTGCTTCGCCGTCTCGACCAACTCTTGCAGCAGGGCGACGTACCGCGGCTGGCGCAGCATGTCGCCGACGTGCGCGTACGCGCGCTCCCGCGCGGCGCCGAACGGTGCGAGAACGTCGTCGAGAAAGCGGCGGTCCGTCCCCGGCAGCGTCTCGCCGCGCCGGCGCAATCCGATCAGGAGCACGTCGGCGTCGCGCGCCTCGGAGAGACCGTCCTGCAGCCACGACAGACGCTCGCGCAGCGCACACGCGCGCGTCGCGTCGAGGACCGGCAAGAACGTTCGCAGGTCGCTGCGCAGCCGCCGCACGGCGACGCGTGCCTGGTGGATACTTTCCTCGTCGGCGTGCAGCCGCAGCTTCGCGTCGAAGCGCACGAGCCGCTCGACCGACGCGGCGAACGCCGCGCGCACGACGTCGGAGACGCGCGAGCGCGCCCCGACCGGCGGCGCGTCGAGCTCGTGCCCTTCCGCCCGCTCGCCGAGCGCGCGCACGTCTTTCGAAACCGGATCGGGCTTGCCGGCGCCCTCGCTGCGCAGCAAATCGCCGAGATGGTCGAGCAGGTCGTCGGCGGCATCCGCACCCAGCTCGATCTCGATCTGGCGGAAGCGCCGCACGACGTGCGTTCCCTCGACGACGCGCACGTCGTCCTCGACGACTTCGGCGACCTCGCCGCCGTCGCCGGACCGCAGCCGCCGGCTCGCGCGCAGCGTGCGCAACTCGGCGACCGGAACCGGCGCAGCGCCACGCAGATACGCCGTCGCAAGGTCGAGCGCGCGCGCCGGAATCGTCGTCCCGTCGCCCGGAAAGACGTGCTCCTCGCGGTACAGCGCACGCGAGTCGTGCGGAACCGGCAGCTTCAGCGTCCATCCCTCATCACGCCGGAACCGCAAGCTGACACCCCAGTGCGCAAGCCGCAAATCTTCGGTATCGTAGTAAACCGTGTGCAGCCGCTTGATCGCCGCCGGCGCGACCACGTAGCCGTGCCAGTCCGGCACGAGCCGCGCGAGCGAGAACGTCGGCGGCGCTTCGAGCTTCAACTCCCGTTCGACGACCATCGGCATCCCTTCGTCACCCACGCCCCCGCTACTGCGAGGGCGCGCTACAAACGCTGTTCGAGGGCGCGGATGGCGGCGGGTGGGCCGGCGACGACGAGTTCGTCGCCGGGTTGGAGCAGGGTGTCGGTCGGCGGGCGGAAGTGCATCTCGCCGGCGCGCTTGAGGGCGAGCGGGAAGGCTTCGTCGCCGTCGGGGAACAGCTCGGCGAGGGCGCGGCCGACCCAGGCGGAGTCCGCGCCGATCGTCAGGTCTTCGAGCAACAACTGGCCGTTGTTCGCCGAGAGGACGGTGTCGACGAACTCGACCGCGGTCGGGCGCATCGCGAGGCTCGCCATGCGGCGGCCGCCGATCGTGTAGGGCGAGATCACGCGGTTCGCGCCGGCCAACCGCAGCTTCGGCTCGGCGTCGCCGCGGTTGGCGCGCGCGACGATGAACAGGTCGGGCCGCAGGACGCGCGCGGAGAGCGTGACGTACAAATTGTCGGCGTCGCTGTCGACCGCGGTGACGAGGCCGCGCGCGTGCTCGACGCCGGCGGCTTGCAGCGTCGCGACGTCGGCGGCGTTGCCGCTCATCACGGTGAAGCCTTCGCGCGCGGCGCGGTCGAGCGAGTCCGCGTTGATGTCGATGACGACGAACGGAATCCCCTCGGCGGTGAAGTCGTACGCGATCTCGCGCCCGACGCGCCCGAAGCCGCAGAGGATGAAATGGTCACGCATCCGCGCGACCCGGCGGCGCATGCGCCGCTCCTCGACCTCGCGGCCGAGATGCCCTTCGATCACGTAGCCGACGAGCGCGAGGACGGTGTAGGTCAGCGTCCCGAAGCCGAACGCGACGACGCCCATCGTCCACCACTTGCCGGGGACGTCGAGCGGTGTCGGCTCGCCGCCGCCGATCGTCGTGATCGTGGTAACCGTCATGTAGAGCGCGTCGAACCAGTGCCAGTGCTCGAACCGCACGTACCCCGCCGCCCCGACCGCCACGACGATGATCAGGAGCGTCGCGGCGACCATCAACCGGCGGGGAAGAATCGTGCGTTCGCTCATACACGGCCGGCGCGGTCTTCGCGCCTACCGAACGCCGTTCCGCCGCACGGCGATCCGCCCGTTGTCGTAGTCGAACCACCAGTCGTAGTACTGCATCTCGTCGGTCCCGACGATCCCGTCGAGCGCGATGTCGATCGCGTCCGGACGATCGTTCGGCCGTTCGAGGCCCACGACCAGATTCGTGAAGGTGACCGGCCCCAGCGTGAAGCCGGCGACGCGGTACGGCGACAGGGCGATCGAACCTTCGAGGTAGTTCTCGTCGCCGATGCCGGGCGCGTTCGCCGGCGTCCAGTGCGCCGCGATCTCGGCCGCGCCGCGCCGCTTCAGCGGTGCGAGCGCATACAGGTGCGGCGAGCCGGTGTCGAGCGCGAAGCGGTCGCCGGCAACCTCGCCGAACGCGGCGTGGACGAGCGGTATCCCCTCGTCGACGTAGGCGTCGAGCACGGCGACGTTCGGCGCGTGAAACGCGGCGTCGGCGGCCTCGTGCGTGAGTACCTCGACCCGTTGGTGCTCGTAGTCGACGTGGACGACGTAGCCGAGGAAAAAGTCGTAACCGAGAATCCCGGCCAGATCGGGATACCCGAGCCGAAACGGGATCGAAAGGACCGAGACGTCGCGCATCCGCAGCGGGCCGACGTTCATCTGCGGAATCGTCGCGTGCTCCAAGACCGTTCCGCCGAACCGCGTTGCGCGATCGCTGTCGAGCGTGATGCTGGCCGTCCCGGTGTCGAGGATGAATCGCGCGCCCTGTCCGCCGAGTTGCGAGTCGACGAAGATCGTCCGGCCGGTGAATGTCGCCGGCAGAACGGCGACCCCGTTCGGGGGCGGCTGCGCAAACGTGAAGACGCGCTTCTCCTGCGGGATCGCGACGTCGCGCGGATCGAGCGTCGCCGGCGCGACCGTGTCGACCGTGACGTCGAGGTCGTTCGCCGTATTGCCGTCGCTGACGCGCCAGTGCCGGGCGCGCTGCAGCCCGCCGAGTGCCTCGAAGCGGTCGAACGCGGTGACAATCGTCCGCCGGCCCTCCCGCGTGATCTCGCGCGTGATGAAGCCGCTCGTCTTGTCGACGTAGAACCAATGCGGCTTGTCGCGCGGCGCCCGGTCGACGAGAATCCACGCGGGGTACTGCTTCGACTCGCCGGCGAGGGCGCAGTCGGTGAGCGCGAACGGGAAGATGCTCTGCGGAAGCCGGTCGGCCGCGTCGCCCTGGTCGTCGGAAAGCGTCGCGTGCGTGATGCCGTTCGCGTCGGCGCGCCAGCGCACGCCGTCCCAGCGCCCGCCGGCGTACGCCCCTTTGCCGAAATCGACGTTCGCGCGGAAGTCGTCCCCGCGCACCGTCACCTGCACCGGGAAATGCCGCGTTCCGTTGACGTACGTCCACTGCTCGCGCCGCTGCGCGTAACGCGGCTCAGGCTTGCCGACGGCTCCCACGTACGCAGAGAGCACGTCGTTTCGCGTCGCGGTCGTCGGGCGCAGGTCGGGCGGCTGCCATTCCGCCGCGGCATCGATGCGCGGCACGGCGACGGCGAGTGCGGCGGCGAGAACCGCGAGCAGCCGCTTCACGAAGCCAGCACCGCTTCCACGGCGTCGCGCAGCGGGCTGACCGGCACGGTCCACGCGTCGACGAACGAGCGCAAGATGTGGCCGGTGAGCCCCCAGACGCGGCGGTTCTCGTAGTCGAGCAGCTGCGTCTCGACGGTCCATTCGCCGACCTTCACCGTACCCTCCGTCAGCTCGCGGACGATCACGTCGAGCGGGATCGTGAACACCGCGGCGGTCTCGGTGCCGTCGATCGTCAGCGGGCCGGGTGCGAGCGCCGC
>JAFAMK010000228.1 GCA_019233415.1 Vulcanimicrobiota bacterium | reverse complement strand
GTTTGCGCGTCGAACGACGGATCGCGGCGGCGTGCGAGCTTCGGCAGTGCGCTTGCGGCGCCATAGGATTCGAACGAGCCCGGCTTGCCGAAGACGTCGGGACCGTCGTCGCGGTAGCGCACGTGACCGATCTCCGGGGAGAAGCCCTGCGAGCCGTAGCGCGCGCGGCCGTCGATGACGAGGCCCGCGCCGAAGCCCGTTCCGCAGGTGAGGTACGCGAGGCCGCCGGCGCCACGGTCGGCGCCCCAGCGCACCTCGGCGAGCGCGCACGCGGCAGCGTCGTGGTGCACGGTCACCGGTCGCGCCATGTCGGCGCGCAGGCGCTCGCGGAGCGGGAAGCCGTGCATACCCGGCAGGTGCGGCGGTGCGATCACGGTCCCCGTGCGCGCGTCCATCGGGCCGCCGATCGCGACGCCGACCGCGGTCACGTCGCTGCTAAGCGCACGCAGCGCGTCGACGACTGCTGCGTAGAGCGCCGTACCGTCGTTCGCCTGCGTCGGCCACGCGCGCCGCTCGAGGATCGTGCCGTCGCGCGTGCCGAGGACGACGCTCGTCGTCGTTCCGCCGACGTTGACCCCGGCGAGCAGCCCGTTCATACGACGATGACCTCCGCATCGGGCAGGCTCGCGTGCAGCCGCGCGACCGCGGCGGCGCGGCGCGCGAGCACCGCGCGGCGCAGCAACCCACCGTGCGGCATGCGCTCTTCGGCGGACGGCGGTTCGACGACGAGCAGCGCGCGCCGTGGCCGCTCCGCCGCGCTGTCAGCCACGACGCGGCGCATCGCGTCGGCGATCTGCGCGCGCAGCACGTCGCGGTCGAGCAGCAGCGCCGCGGCGGTCGGCCACACGAGCAGGCCGACTTCGTCGCGCCCGTCGCCGGTGACGAGCACGTCGGCGGCGTCGCTGCACTCGGCGAGAAACGCCAGCGACAGATCGGCTGCACGAACCCAGGCGCCGGAGCTGAGCTTGAAACAATCGTCGGTCCGCGCGACGTGTTCGATCCCGCGCTCCGGCTTGCGCGCGTCGATCGGCCGCACGACGTCGCCCGTGCGGTAGAACCCCTCCTCGTCGAACACCGCTGCGGTCAGGTCCGGCCGCCAGTAGTAACCCGGCGTGACCTGCGGTCCGCGCACGCGCGCTTCGTACGCGCCGCCGGCCGGGACCAGCTTCAGCTCGACGCCGGCCAGCGGCACGCCGAGCGCGTCGTACTTCGGGTCGACGCCGGTCGTCAGCGTCACCGCCGGCGAGGTTTCGGTCGCGCCCCACGCCGCTGCGAGCGGGACGCCGATCGCGCGCAGCGCGTCGCGCGTCGCCGGCGCGAGCGTTGCACCGGCCCAGCACGCGAGGTCGAGCTGCGAGAGCCAGCGGCGGCGCAGCGCGTCGTCGCCGCGCAGCCGCTCGACCCATTCGGCCCAGCCGAGCGGGACGTCGAACGCGAGCGTCGGCGGAATCTCCGCGCGCAGCGCATTCGCGTCGTCGACGTACAGCGTTCCGGCGCCGCGCAGGACGAGCCCGACGACCACGTTGCCGCCGGTGCCGTCGCTCCACGGCAGCCGGTCGACGACGACCGGCGGATGCTCGTCGAGGAACGGCCACGCCTGCGCGATCCCCTGCAGCATCGCGCAGATCATCCCGTGCGTGACGACGACGCCCTTCGGCTCGCCGCTCGCGCCGGCGGCGATCATGATCTTCGCAACGGTCTCCGGGCCGACCGCGACCGTGCCCGGCGCAAGCGGCTCGTGTGCGAGCAGCCGCGCGTAGTCAAACGTGCGCGGCCCTGCGTCCGGCTCGTCCGCGGTGACGTATGCGGCGCCCGGCGCGACCGCGCGCGCCGCCTCCGCGTACAGGGCGCCGCCGCGCGCGAACACGACGCCGGGCCGCACGATCTCCGCGACCGCACGCAGCCGGGCGAAGCCGTGGCGGACACTGCGCGCCACCGACGCCGCGACCGGCACGACCGGAATCCCCGCGCGCAACGCGCCGAACGTGACCATCGCGTGGTCGATCCCGTTCCCGCTCAGGATCATCACCGGCCTGCGTTCCGAGGCGCCGAGCGCGAGCAGCGCGGCGCCGATGCGGCGCGAGCGCTCGGCGAGCGTCGCAAACGTCACCTGGTGCCACACGCCGTGCGCGTCGCGCTCGACCAGGAACGGCCGGCTCGGCGCGCGGCGCGCGGCCGCGTCGAGCAGCGCGAGCAGCGTGCGCGGGTGCTCGCGCAACGGCTCGCCGCGCAGGCGCAGCGTGCCGATCAGGTCCCGGCGCCTCCCAGCACGGTCCCTTTGATGCGGTAGCACACGCCGCGAAAGATCGCGACCAGCTCGCCGTCGTTGCGCGTCACCGTGATGTCGTAGACGCCGGTGCGGCCCTTCGACGAGCGCTCCTCGGCCTGCGCGGTCAGCACGTCGCCGAGGTGCACCGCGCTCACGTACGAGATCGAGCACTGCAGCGCGACGTTCGGTTCGTTGCGCGAGTTGCAGGCGAACGCGAACGTCGAGTCGGCGAGCGTGAAGGTGATCCCACCGTGCGCGATCGCGTGCCCGTTGACCATCGTCTCGGCGATCCGCAGCGTGCAGCGCGCGCCGCCGGGCCAGGCGTCCTCCAGCACGATCCCGAGCGTCTGCGAGGCGCGGTCGCGCGCGTACATCGCCTCCGCGCAGGCGCGCGCGAGCGCGTCCCCGGTCAGCTCCTCGACGCTCACGCGAGCGGCGTGCGGGTCTCGATGACGCGGAAGCGGTTCGCCACGAACGCCGCGTCGGTCAGCGACGCGTTCCCGGACGGGTTCCCGCCGGTCACGTGGTAGTCGCTGAACGCCGCCGACTGGTTGACCAGCAGCGAGCCGGTGAAGTTCACCGCGAGGTTGACCTTCCCGTCGCGCGCCCAGCCCTCGGCCTTGGCCAGAACCGCGTCGTCGGTCGTGTGGACGATCGCGGTGATCGCGCCTTCGCGCTGCGCCTCGCCGGTCGCCAGCCGCAGCGACTCGTCGGTGTCGGCGGTGCGCACGACGAACGCGATCGGCCCGAACGCCTCGCGCTCGTAACGCTCGCGGTCGGCGGCGTCGACGACCGCGACGAGCGGCGTGCGCACGCGCGCGTCGGGGAACTCCGGGTTCGCGGCCGCGGCGCTCTTCCGCACGACGCCCGGCTTCGCGTTCTCCTCGTCGATGCGGTGCAGCGTTGCGTCGGTCGCGATCGCGCCGAGCACGCCGGCGGCGCGCGCCGGCTCGCCGAGCAGCGCGTCGATCGCGCCGACGAGCGCGCCCACCACGGCGTCGAACGACACGCGCTCGCCACCGGCGACGATCCCGTCCTTCGGCACGAACAGGTTCTGCGGCGTCGTGCACATCTGGCCCGAGTACAGCGAGAGCGACATCGCGAGGTTGCGCGCCATCCCGCTCAGGTCGTTCGTCGAGTCGATGACGACGCCGTTGACCCCGGCCTTCTCGGTGAAGACGAGCGCGTGCGCGTTCTCCTCGAGCCAGTCGCCGAACCCGGTCGAGCCGGTATAGTCGATCAGCGCGACCTCGGACCGCTGCGCGAGCACTTTCGCCAGCGGACGATCGGACGTGTCGACCGCGAGCGTCACGACGCGCGGGTCGAAGCCGGCCTCGCGCAGCACGCCCTGCAGCACCTCGACGGTGATCGCGAGCGGGAGCACCGCCTGTGGGTGCGGTTTCACGACGACCGCGTTCCCGGTGACCAAGCTCGCGAAGAGGCCCGGGTAGGCGTTCCAGGTCGGAAACGTCGAGCACCCGATCGTCAGGTCGATCCCGCGCGGGACGACGCGGAACGTCTTCGCGACGCGCAGCGTTTCCTTGCCCGGCTTCTCCCACGTCACCGATGCCGGGATGCGCGCCATCTCGTTGTACGCGTAGGGGATCGCTTCGAGCGCGCGGTCCTGCGCGTGCGGTCCCGCAGCCTGGAACGCCATCATGAACGCCTGGCCGGTCGTGTGCATCGCCGCGTGCGCCATCTCGAACGAGCGCGCGTTGATCCGCGCCAGTGCTTCCAGCGCGACGCCGACGCGTTCTTCGGGGCTCGCGGCGCCCCACGCGGCGCCGGCCTGCACGGCGGCGGCGAGCAGCGCGTCGACGTCGGCGGCCTGGTACTGCACGGCGAGCGGGAGCCCGTACGGCGAGCGTTCGGTCGACGTGCTCTCGCCGGTCGACGGCTGGTCGAGCACGAACGGCCTCCCGAGCCGTGCCTCGAACGCGGCCTTTCCTTCGGCCGCCGCGGTTTCGCCGTAGACTTTCCCGCTCGCGCTCTCGGGGTAGGCGCTGAAGTAGGCGCGCGTACGAATCGCCTCGCGCGCGCGGTCGAGCGTCTCGCGGTGGCGCGCGAACAGGTCGGTGCCGGAGGCCAAGGTCGTGGTCATGGATGCCGCTTCGGCGAGCGGGCGGCGCGCCCTCGGCGGCGAGCGAGCGCCGTCGCCGTAAGCGCCGCGTAAGCGCGCCGTGCGTGTGGTACGACCGGCGTAAGTCGGACCGGCTACGCTGCAGGCACGATGATGCTCTTCCCCCACCGCGCACCGGCGCCGAAGGCATACCGCTTCGCCGCGCGCGTCACCGGCCGGGTTCTGCCGCCCGTCGACAAGGCATTGCGCCTGCGCTGCACGCTCAGCGCCGCGGACCACAGCGTGGTGGGGGTCAGCGCGGTCGTCGTCCACCTCGGGACCGCCGAGGACTGCGACCATGCCCTCGAACTCGTCCACGAGCCGGCCGCGCACGACGCCGCGCCGCCGAAGTACTTCGAGCTGATCGCCTCGGTCGCGCCGACCGCCGAGCCGACGACGCGGCTCAGCGGCATCTTCACGACGAACGCCTCGACCGACGGCACCGAGTACCGCATCGCGGGCATGATGGACCCCGGCCAGAACCGCGTCGTCCTGCCGGAGATCATCCTGCGCGGCCAGTGACGGCCGCGCGACGACGATTTAGAAGACCGGGATGATGTCCTCGGGGCCGATGTGGCCGACGTCGACGCCGTCGAGGTCGAGCTCCGGAATCGCGGGGAATTCGATGCCCCACTCCTCGACGATCGCGCGGACGCGCGCGAGGGCGACCTTCCAGTTCTCGGCCTGCTCGTCGTAGGTGAGGACGCCGAGGCCGGCGTCGCGCGCGTGCTGCACGAGGATGCGGTGGTTCGGCATGAAGTAGTCGGGGATGTCCCAGAACTGGTTCGGCGGCTCCCACAGGATCATGCTGAGGAAGACGAAGCCCGCGCGCAGTTGCTTCGTGATCATCGTCTTGTACTCGTCTTTGAGCCCCGGCCAGTCGCGTTCGAGCACGGTCAGGCAGATCGCGAGGTGGCGCGCCTCGTCCTGACCGACCTTCTTGAAGATCTCTTTGAAGACTGGATGCGTCGCCTTGCGCGACATGCCGAAGAACAGCGTCGACGACGCGACCTCGCCCATCAGGAACGACGTGAACAGCACGCTCAGCGGGTACTTCGCGAGCGAGGCGGAGTAGCCGGTCCAGTAGCGGCCGCCGTTGTGGTAGAGCCAGCCGATGTTGTTCTGCGCTGCGCGCGCGAGTTCGCTGGTCGGCGTGAAGTCCATCGGGCCGCCGGGGACGAGCTTCTGAATCGCGCGCTGACAGACTTCCTCGTGGTTCATCTCGTCGCGCGTGATCGAAAAGAAACACTTGCGAATCGGGTCTTCCTGGTGCATCTCGAACGCATGGATCGTCGCCTTCGCGAACACGGCCGGACCCGAGCCGTCGAAGTTCGCGAGCACCGCGTACCAGTACATGATCCCGAGCCGCTGCTCTTCGGTGAAGTCTTCGGCGCGCAGCGTGTCCCATGGGAAGTCCGATGGGTTCCAGACGTGCCGCTTCGAGCGCTCGTAGAGATCGACCAGCTTCGGCGTCTCGACGCGCCACTCCATCGGGAAGATGTTGGGCTGCGGCACCTCCGGGTAGGGCGTGAAGCCTCCCGGCGGGACGATGAGCTGATTCGCGGCG
>JAFAMK010000172.1 GCA_019233415.1 Vulcanimicrobiota bacterium | reverse complement strand
TGCCACGGACCAAAGTAAAAAACCCTCCGCACGGACCCCCGCCTCCGAGTACGGAGACGGTGAACGCGGATCGATCAATCGGTCACGATCCGCAGCGGCCCCAACCGTGCGAGGGTTGTCCGGCCGCTTCCCATGGTTGTTCGGCGGAAGCGGGAGCGGACTTTAGGGCGGCGTTCGCAGGGGAGCCTGGATCTGTCGATCGTGCCTAAGCACCAAGGCCCTCGAACGTGGCCTTGTCGCTAGTCGCCTCAGCTGAGGGGTTCCTGGGTCTCGCCTGCGGTCCGGGTGGCGCGGAGCCGGGCCGCGACGTTGATGAGGCGCTCGGCGACGGCGGTGGCCTCGGACGGGCGGTCGTCGGGGTTGCGCGCGAGGAGCGCGTGGATCAGCGCGGCCAGCTCGGGGTCGGCGGCCGGGAGCAGGGTCCGCAGGTCCGGCGGGTCTTCCTCGAAGCGTCGCAGGGCGACGTCGATCGCCCCGTCCCCGTCGAACGGCGGGGTCCCGGTCAGCGCGAAATAGAGGACCGCGCCGAGCGAGTACAGGTCGGCGCGCGGGCTCCCCTGGCCGTAGCGGGCCTGCTCGGGCGCGACATAGTAGGCCGTCCCGAGCAGGATGCCGGGCGCGGTCAGCGCCGGGTCGTTGTCGCCGTCGCTCGCCCGGGCCAGGCCGAAGTCCGTCAGGTGCGGGAGCCCCTGCGGGTCGACGATCACGTTCGCCGGCTTGACGTCGCGGTGCACGATCCCCAGCGCGTGGGCCGCGGCCAGCGCCCGTGCGACACCCATCCCGACGATCGCCGTGTGCTCGGAGTCGAGCGGCCCGTCGTCGGCGACGACGTCCTGGAGCGAACGGCCCTCGACGTAGTCCATGACGATGAACGGCCGCCCGTCGTCGGACTCACCGATGTCGTGGACCGAGACGACGTTCGGGTGCACGATCTTCGCCTCGGCCCGCGCCTCGCGCTCGAAGCGCGCGTGCAAGACGCCCGTCGCGTCGTGCCGCCGCTGCAGCAGCTTGATCGCGACGGTGCGGTCGAGGACGGTGTCGTACGCCGCGAACACGGTCGCCATCCCGCCGTGTCCGGCCACATGGTCGAGCCGGTACCGCCCAGCAAGCAACCCCTCCGTCCCCATCGCCCGGAATATACCCTATGCTTCGCTCGCTGCGCTAGCGAAGCCACGGCATGACCCGCGTACGACGCGGGTCAGCCTTACGGGATTAGACTTGCATCCGGGAGATTTCGCTGTACGCGTCGAGGAGTTTTTGGCGCATCGCCATCGTGTAGTTGAGGGCTAGGTTCGCCTCTTCGACCGACGTGACGACCTTGCCGAGGTCGTTCGTCTTGCCGTCGGCGAAGTCGCGCGACGCCTGGTCCGAGGCGACGATCTTGTCGTTCACGTCGGCCAGCAGCGACTTCACCGTGTCTTTGAACGAGGTCGCCGACGTCTCGCCGGTCGCGGCGGCGCCGCCGGGGATCGGGCCGATGTTCGGCGCTTCGTCGGGCCGAACGGCGGAGCCGAGGTCGGGCACGAAGGTGCCCGGGATGACCTTGGAGATCGCGCTGCCGTAGTCCATCAGGCCTTGAGCAGTCCGAGCGCCGAGTTGCCCAGCGCGCGCGACTCCTGGATCGCCGTCACGTTCGCCTCGTAGGCGCGCGAGGCGGCCATCATGTCGACCATCTCCTTGACGACGTCGACGTTCGGCATGTGGACGTAGCCGTTCGCGTCGGCGTCGGGATGGGTCGGATCGTAGACGAGACGGTCGGGCGAGGGGTCGTTGACGATCCCGACGACCTCGACCCCGGCCTGCGAGGCGGCCGGATCGGCGCTGCCGTCGAGCGAGTCCGGCTGGGTCGCATTCGGGTCGTTCTTCTGCGCGTACACGACCAGCTGGCGCTTGAAGGGGCCGCCTTCGGCGGTCCGCGTCGTGTTGACGTTCGCGATGTTGTTCGCGATCGTGTCCATCGCGAGCCGCTCGGCCGAGAGGCCGGTCGCGCTGACCGTGATCGAGTCGTACATGCCCACGGCTTAGAAGTGCTCCTGGATCGCGGCGCGCAGGCGCATGTACTGCGTCTGCAAGAGCTGCTCCATCGTCTGTCCATAGGCGGAGTTCAGCGAGAGCTTCGCCATCTCTTGATCGACGTCGACGTTGGAGCCGTCGACGCGCATCTGGGTCGAATCGTCGATCGAGGTCGTGATCGCGAACGGCTCGGGCGGCTGCGGCCCGCCGACCGGGATGTGCCGGTCGGAGGTCGTCGTCAGCGCCAGCTCGTTCGGGTCGCCCTCGGTCGCCTCGGTCGCCGCCAGCGCCTCCTTGAAGGAGACGTCGGAGCGCCGGAAGTTCGGCGTGTTCACGTTCGCGACGTTGTTCGCGATGACGCCGTGCGAGGCGGAAGCGCCGCTCATCGCGTCCTTCAGCATGCCGACGGTCGAGCCGAACGAGATGTCAGCCATCACCTCACCCATCGGCGCCCGCGCCCCCCGACCTTAGCCGGGTCCCGGCTAGCGAGCGAACTGTGCGGCATGAAGGGTGGCGTACGCCCCACCTGCGGCGATGAGGTCCTCGTGGGTCCCCGTCTCGCGGACCCGCCCGCCCTCGATGTACAGAATCTTCGTCGCCCGGCGGATCGTCGAGAGCCGGTGCGCGATGATCAGCGTGGTCCGGCCCGGCAAGAGGCGGTCCAGCGCCTCTTCGATCAGGGCCTCCGAGTGCGAGTCGAGGGCGCTGGTCGCCTCGTCGAGG
>JAFAMK010000453.1 GCA_019233415.1 Vulcanimicrobiota bacterium | reverse complement strand
TCGGCGTCGTCGACAGCGCCGTCGCGTCGGATGCGCCGAGCAGATCGGTCGTGATCGCGATACCCGCCGTGTTCATGTAGAGCGTAATCGCCGGCGGCTGGACGAGCGACCCCGGCATCACGTTGGTCAGCGACGCCTGTCCGGTGGCGAGCGTGCTACCACCCTCGCCGCCTGTCTCGATCACGTTGATCGACGTAGTGTTCCCGGCGCCCGGGCTGGCCACAATCGGGAAGTTGACGGTCTGCGAGCCGTCAGCGCCCGGGTTGACGGAGACCGTCAAGAAGCTCGAATTCCCGCTGACCGAGGTCGTCGAGCTGATCTGCAGCACGTTGCCGTTGGGATCGACGAAACGTGGC
Source organism: Vulcanimicrobiota bacterium (assembly GCA_019233415.1). GTDB lineage: Bacteria > Vulcanimicrobiota > Vulcanimicrobiia > Vulcanimicrobiales > Vulcanimicrobiaceae > Vulcanimicrobium. The sequence goes on along the minus strand of JAFAMK010000453.1, from coordinate 2,172 downwards.
GAGCGCCGTCCCGCGTGTGCAGCGAGCTTGTGCAGGTTCTGCGCGTAGTGGATCGTGATCGACGCCTGTGCACGATTGTTCGACGCGGGTGCGCCCGGTGTGGGCGTTCCGGTCGAGAACGACGGCGCGGTTGCACCACCGCCTTGACATGCCGCGAGGGCGATTGCCGCGGCAGCGAACGTGATGGAACGAGCTGCGGCGATCACGGACGGACTCCCTTCGACTGCGGCTGGCGGCCGTGGCGCTGGATGACGGCGCCCACCTCGGTGATCGTCACCGTCAGGTCGGCCTCGTGCGACGACGGATCGGTCGCCTTGACCATGCACGACACGTTGCTTGGGTTTTGCGGCACGTAGATCGTGAACTGCGGGTTCTGCGCGTTCGACGTCGCGATCGTGACCGGCGTCGGCGACGGGGTTGGCGTCGGTGTCGGGGGTGGCGTCGGTGAGGTCGGCATCGGCGAAGGTGTCGGCGACGGCGAGGGCGACGGCGACGGTGCGCCGGCGACGGTGATCGTCGCGACGGACGGGAGGCAACTCGTGGCGTTCGCGGTGATCGTCTGGCCGGTGAACGTCGTCTCGTTCACCTGGAACGTGTACGGCGTGTAGAGCTGCCCGGAAACCCACTGTGCCTCGAAGCTGGCGTTCCCGCTGAACGGCACCTGCGTGAAGTTGACGTAGTTGTTCGGGTTCGTCCAGGCGAGCGCCGGCGGTGTCGGGGTCGCGGTCGGTGTCGGGCTCGGGGTCGGCGTCGGCAGCGTGCAGTTGAACGGCGGCGTGCCGACGTCACCTGCCGGGCACGCGCTGATCAGCGTCTCGAACGGCAGCTCGCTGGCCTGCACCGTCCCGTTCACTGTCGCGGTGACGACGAGGTCGTCGGGGAGGGTGCCGCCGAGCGCGGTGATCACCGTCTTGTCGGCCGGCGAGAGCACCGGGATCGACGGTGTCGTCGCGTTCGTCGTCGCGGAGGTCACGCCGCCCTGCGGGAACGTGTACTGCACGCTCAGCGAGACGTACGTCTGCGCGGGCGGGTTCACGACGATCAGCGGGCGGCGTGCCGCGGAGCTTGGGGACGGCGGGACGTAGTTTGCGACCGTCAGCGTCACCGGCGTGGTGAACGTGTCGGGCGCGATGATCTGGTTGCCCTGCGCGTCGAGCGCGACGACGAAGATGCGCGCGCTCTGCGGGACGACTTGCGTCGGCACGCCCGGCAACGTGATGTTCGGCAGCAGTGAAAGGAACCGCACCGCGAAGGGGACTTGTCCGTCGTTCGCCGTGTCGTCGGTCGTGAGCACGACCGACGCGACGGGGCCGAACAGCGAGAGCGATGCGGTGTTCGTGGTATTGTTCTGCACGGTGATCTTCACCGTGCCGCCGCCGAGCTTCGTCCCCGAGCCGTCGGTCGTCGAGTAGAGGTCGGCTTCGAAGATGTCGGTGCCGAGCGGCGCCTGGATCGCAATCGTGCAGGTGATCCCGTTGCCGCCGCTCACGCAGCCCGGCGACGTCGCGGTCAGCGGGTAGAGCGCCGGCGCGCCAGGCGTGACGCCGGCGTTGTCGCTCTTGATCAGCGTGAAGCTGATCGATTTCGTGTTGGCCGGAACGTTGCGCGGCGTGCGCCGCACGGCGCTCGACGTCGCGTTCGGAATCGTGATGACGAAGCTCGCGCGGGACATGCCGGCCGAGCTCGTCGGGGTCGCCGTCGGGGTCGGCGTCCCAGTGGGAAGGGTACCCCCGCCGGAGGGTACGGAAGAGCCCGTCCCGCCACCGCCGCCACAGGCGGCCAGCGACGCGACGATTGCCAAGGCGAAAAGGCGGCGTCGGTGCATACGACCTCGTCGGAAAAGAAAAACAGTCAGCGTGCCGGGAGCCCCGATCGCCAGCGCGCCGATTTCCTTTGTTACCACGAGGTAGGGCTAGGTACCTGTGCTGCCCAAGGCGTACCACATGCGGTCCGCGCCGATGCGGCCTTGGCAAAACGTCGTCGCCCTCGCTGCGACGCTCCTCGCGGCCGGCGCCCTCCTGCCCCTCGGCGACCGCGTCCGCCTCGGCCTCGCCGCACTGGCCGTCGGGGTGATCTTGATCCTCTTGGTCGTCCGCCTGCGCGCCCACACCGTCCGCCGCACCGACACCCGAACCGCCGGCGTCTACGACCGCATCGCCCGAATCCGCGCCG
>JAFAMK010000291.1 GCA_019233415.1 Vulcanimicrobiota bacterium | reverse complement strand
CGGTGCTCGCGTACGCCGCGTCCTGCGCGAGCCGGTGCGTGGTGAGGTCCAGTTCGACGACCTGCTTCGTCGCCGGGTCGAGGATCGCGCGCGCGAACAGCTTCGCGCGCGGCTGCAGCGTCGTCGGGTTGCCGGTGTCGTAGTCGGTGAAGCGCGGCGCGGGGCCGAGCTTGAACGCGTCGCCGGTCGTGAAATAGACGTAGCCGTTGCGCACGTCGAGCAACTGGCCGGTGAAGCGCACCAGCGCCCCCTGCGCGAGCGAGGGCAGCGCGTACGCGGCGAGCGCGGCGCAGACGAGGATGGCGGCGAAGGAGCGAATCATCGGCATCTTACGGTGAGAACTGGATTCCGAACTGCGGCGTCCACCGCTCGTTCGCGAAGTTGAAGTAATATTGCCGGGTCAGGTCGAGCAAGACCTGGCGCGAGAGCCGCACCCGCAGGTCGCCGGTGACCTGCCAGGGCGGCTGGCCGTAGAGTCCGGGCACCGGCGCCGGCGTATCGTAGAAGCGCGAGCCCGTGATCGCGAACTCGAAGAACTGCGTGGGCGTGTAGACGAGCGAGGACGTATAGCCGCGCGAGGTGGCGAGCCCGCGGAACGCCGCCTGGCCGGAGTACGTCCCGAACGCGGTCGTCACGACGTTGGCTGCCGGGTTGTACGCGGCGAGCTGCTGGGCCCCCCAGTAGTCGTCGATCGTCTTGACCTCATAGGCGAGGTAGTAGCGCAGGTGCTGGCGCTCGCGCGCGCCGGCCAGGGTGAAGCGCAGGTCGCCGTTGTCGAGCTGGTGCGGCAGGCTGTACCAGGTGCGCTGGCGGTCGTAGGAGCCGGTTAGCGAGAGGGCTGCCCCCAGCCGGATCGGCGGCGTGTAGACCGAACCGCCCGCGTAGCGGTACCACAGCGTCGGCGGGCCGGGCTGTTCGTTGTCGAAACCGCCTTCGCCCCAGACGTCGTGCGCGTAGCCGACGCCGAACCGCGGGCGCAGGTAGAGCGGGTTCGCGCCGTGCGTGAGCGGCGTCTGCCCGCCGGTGAACGCCAGCGAACCGTCGGTCGGGTGTTCCTTCCAGCGCGGGTCGAAGTCGCTCCGCGCGGTATTCAAATCCGTCAGCCCGTACGGCAGTCCCAACAGGTACTGGTAGTAGTTGTCCTGCGTGAGCGTCAGGTTCGAGCCTTTGAGGCCCGCGCTGAGCTGCAGCTGCGCGAAGCCCGCCGCGTTCGTCGCGGCGTTGATGATCCCGGCCTGCGCCGCGGAGACCTGCGTGAACAGGCGGCTCTCGAACTTCGGCGACCAGCGCTTGTAGCCGATCAAATTGTACTGCCGCTGCTCCTGCGTGAGCGGGTCGACGCCGAGGACGACCCAGTCCTGATCCCACACGAAATGCTGGTCGAACGCGAGATACGTGCCGTTGATCGCGTCGTTGCGCAGGTGCAGCGCGGTCAAGCTGTGCGCGGAGCCGTTGAACGGAACGCCGACGTCGCCGCGCGCGCCGGCGAACGCGTTCTCGAAGTAGTGCGAGTTCGCCGAGAACGTCACGACGTAGCGCGGCGAGGGCACGTACACGCCCGCCGTGTACACGCGCGCCATGTCGAACAGGATGTTGGTGCGCGGAACGATGCGCGCGCCGTCGGCCTTGATGTACGCGCGCTCACCGGTCAGGTCGGGGAAGTAGTACGCGTCGCCGGGCTGCTCGCGCTTGGGATCCGGATGCGCCCAGTCGAGGCCGAAGTACGTGACGCGGCTCGGCGATCCGCTCGCGGGCAGGAAGTACGAGCGGTCGAGGTCCGGATAGCCGGCGAATGCGGCGCCGACCTCGTGCACCGTCGGGCCGTCGAGGTGAACGTCGCCGGCGACGAGGTAGCGGTTCAGCTTGAGGTCCATCGTGAACGTCTGGCCGCGGATCACCGTCCCGTCGGAGAGGCGAACGCTGACGTCGCCGTCGGCCGTCACGATGAACCGGTCGGAGAAGAAGTCGACGCTCTTCGCGGTGACGTCGAGGCTGGTGGGCGGTGCTGCGACGGCGAACGAGGTCGTGCTCGCGAAAAGAACTGCCGCCAGCGCGAGGGGAACCGAGAAGCGCATGTGCAGCCTCACGCGTTCAGCGACGTGGGAGGCGCGGTCCTGCGCCGGATGGAAGCGCGCCGAACGGCATGCCGCGCATACTCGCTTTCGTCATGGACTCCGCCGGCGTCGGTGCCCTTCCAGATGCTCTCGCGTACCACGACGCGATGAACGCGAACACGATCGGAAACGTCGCCGAGCGCTCGGGAGGTCTGCACCTGCCGAACTTCGAGCGCCTGGGCCTCGGCCACATCACGCAGGTGCGCGGCCTGTCGGCGGCCGACGCGCCGCTCGCAGCGGTCGGGCGGCTTAGAGAACGCTCAAAAGGCAAGGATACGATCACCGGCCATTGGGAGATGGCAGGCGTGATCACCGAGGTTCCGTTCCCGACCTATCCGGACGGCTTCCCAGCCGAGGTGATCGAGCGCTTCACGGCGATCTGCGGCAAGCCGCCGCTCGGCAACGTCGCGGCCTCGGGGACCGAGATCATCGCCGAACTGGGCGAAGAACACCAACGGACCGGTCGCCCGATTCTCTACACCTCGGCCGACTCGGTCTTCCAGGTCGCCGCGCACGAAGAGACCGTCCCGCTGGCGACGCTCTACGACTGGTGCGAGAAGGCCCGCGCGATGCTCGTCCCGCCGCACGAAGTGAATCGCGTCATCGCGCGGCCGTTCGTGGGGAGTCCCGGGAACTACGCGCGAACCCCGAACCGTAGAGACTACGCGATCCCGCCCCCGCCGACGGTGCTCGACCGCCTGGAGGGAAGAGGTGTACCTGTCCACGCGGTCGGGAAGATTTGTGACATCTACAGCGGTCATGGGATCGCGTCGTCCGTGCGCGTCGCCGACAACGGCGAGGCGGTGGATCGTGCGCTCGCGCTGGCCGATGCAACAGATCACGGTTTGGTGT
>JAFAMK010000283.1 GCA_019233415.1 Vulcanimicrobiota bacterium | reverse complement strand
GGCGCGCACGGGCCATGTTGTACAGCTGCGAGGCCTGGGTCGCGCCGACCGCGGCCTTGTTCAGCGAGTCGACGGCTTTCGTGACCAGCGGTTCGAGGCGGTGGTAGTCGCCCAGCGCGATGTCGCCGGTCCCGTCGAGCTGCGTGTGGCGCAGTTCCTGCACGAACGCGTCGAGGTCGCCCAGGCCCACGTCGAGCATCGCGAGCGACGCGCGCGCCGCGTCGACGCCGCGCACCATGTCGGCGTCGGCAGCACCGACCGAGGCGAACATTCGCGGGTAGGTCGGGTACGTCGCGAGTGCCTGCGGCGGCGCGTCGTCGAGCTTGAGCGGCGCGGCCAGCTCGGTGAGGATGTCGGCGTTTTCCTTGAGCAGCCCGCCCTCTTTGTTGCGCTCGAGCGAGCCGACGCCGCCGATCGTTTCCGCGGCCTTGCTGGTCGCGGTGTCGAGCGACTTCGACATCGTGTTGAGGTTGTGCATCAGCGTGTCGAGCCGCGAGTCCTTGCGCGGCTGCACGCGCGAGAAGTCGGGGATGCCGTAGACGATGTTCTGGATGCGCGAGCGGATCGCTTTGATCTGGTCGAGCCCCTGCTGGCGGCGCGTCGCGATCGCGGTCGCGGCTTCGTTCTCGTTCGACTGCGCGGTAGCCAGCTCGGCGCGCAGCGGCGTGAGGTCGGGATGGAGCAGGTTCATGCGGCGCTCGGCATCGCGCAGCGCCTTGATCCGCACGTCGGCGAGCGCCTTCGCGTGCGGCGAAACCTGCTCGGCGGCTGCGGCGAGGTTCTGCTCGCCCTTGGAGACCTGCCCCAATGCGAGCTGCGATTGGCCGAGCTGGAAGCGCACGGTGGCGTCGTCCGGACGCCGCTTGAGGATGTCGGTGAACTTCATCGCGGCGATGTTGTAGCGCGCGGTGTCGTAGTCGTGGATCGCCTGCGCGGTGCGCTGGTCGTCGGTGCGCAGTTGCGGGTTCAGCTCCGGATCACCGTTGAGGTTCGCGAGCCGCTTTTTCGTGTCGGGATGGTCGGCGAGATACTTCGAGAGCACGTCGTGGGCGTCGTCGTCGACCGCGCCGAGGTGGACCATGAACGTGCGCATGGCGTCGGGGTCGTAACCGGCGCGCGCCATCAGCATCAGGCCGTACTTGTCGGCCTCGTTCTCGTCGTCGCGCGAGATGCGCGCCAGCGCGCCGGCCTCGGCGAGTTGCCCGAAGCGGTAGACCAGCGGAATGAACAGCGAGGCGACCCCGAAGATCACGTTGAGGATCGAGGCTTTGTTCTGCGAGGTGACGGCGTGGCGGCGCTCGATGTGCCCCGTCTCGTGGCCGATCACGCCGGCCAGCTCGTCGTCGCTCTGGACGAAGTCGAGCGTTCCTTCGTTGATGTAGATGTAGCCGCCGAGCGTCGAGAACGCGTTGATGTCGGAGACGTCCAGAATCTTGATCGAGTACGGGACGTCTTTGCGCGCGGTCTGCGCCCACAGCTTGTTCGAGATTTCGTTGACCCACTGGTTGAGCAGCGGGTCGGTCACGACGACGGTCGAGTCCGTGATCTGCTTGTCGTACTCTTTGCCGATCTGGATCTCGGTCGAGGTCGGGAGCGCCAGCACGGGTGACGGGATGCTGGCACTCAATATCGCCATACTGAGGGCGATGACGGCAATTCGGCGTAGCGACATGGCAGCTGTCCTCGGCAAGGAAACCCGGTCTACGGCCGGGGTCTGGGGATTCTCCAAGACGCCCCAACTCTCCACCACATAACGGACAAATCTGTGGGATGTATGTGGAGAAGCAAAGTTTCTCGTGCATGGGCAGTGGAACGCGCAGGGCGGCCTCGCGCCACCTCGGAACGGCCGGCGATCATGGTCAAGGAGGGACGCCGATGAGCACCGTGCGCGGCCGCGGCCGCAGCCTCGAGATCGCCATCGACCGCGCGCTGGCGGCCGCGGCGGAGGAGATGCGCGCGCTGTTCGCGTCGCGGCCGGAGTTCTACCGCGGAAGCCGGGCGGTCGCCAACCTCGGCGATTTGGAGCCGGCGGCGGGCGATATTGCGGCCTTCCGCGACGCCCTCGCCGAGTACGGGATCACGCTCGACGGCGTCAGCGGGGCCGACGCGCTCGCGCCGCTCGCCGCCGGCCTGGACCTCGCCTACCTCGGCTCGGCGACCGCCGCCGAGGTCGCGGCGCTCCCGCGCCCGCGCCGCGAGCGCGAGGTGCGGCTCTCCGAGGACGCGCGCTCGCTGGTCGCCGACTTTGCCGGCGCGCGCGCCGACATGGTCCGGCGGCGCAAGTTCAGCCCACCGGCGGTGGCGACGAACGGCGGTGCGGCGGTGGCGGCTGCGGCCGCCGTTGCGACCGCCGGCATCGCGCCGGTCGCGAGCGCGGCGGCCCGCGCCGTTCCGGTCGGCGTCTCGACGCTGTACCACCGCGGGACGCTGCGCGGCGGGCAGGCGCTGCACAACCTCGGCAACCTGATCGTGATCGGCGACGTGAACCCCGGCGCGGAACTGGTCGCGTCCGGCGACATCGTCGTGTTCGGCGCGCTGCGCGGCGTCGCGCACGCCGGCGCGCAGGGCGACCGCGGCGCCTGCGTCGTCGCGCTCGACCTCAATCCCACGCAGCTTCGGATCGCGACAGCGATCGCGAGCGGCGAGCCGGTCGGGATTGCGCGCGGCCCCGAACACGCCTCGATCGTCGACGACCGCATCGTCGTCGT
>JAFAMK010000036.1 GCA_019233415.1 Vulcanimicrobiota bacterium | reverse complement strand
ACCCACTGCCGTCCGTCACCGGCCGTTCCGCCAAGCCCGCGCCGAACGAGCGCGAGCAAGACGCCGAACGCACCGCCGGAAAGCGCGCTCGTCACGACCGCCGCGCGCAGCAGCACGACACGCGTGCGCGGCGTCGGCACCTCACTCGCCGCCGCTTCCCACGCACGAGCAACGTCGATGCTGAAATCCCAAGCACGCGGCGCATCCGGCTCCCCGCCACCGATGATCCCGCTCGCCTCGTCGTTCGCCGCATCGTACCGGTGGGCATAGATGGTCGCCGTGCTCATCTGGAGCCACACCGCCGGCGGCACCGTCGCCGCGGCAACCGCACGCCCAACCGCCCGCGTCGCATCGACGCGCGACTCCATGATCGCACGCCGATTCGCCCGCGTATAGCGGCAGTTCACGCTCCGCCCAGCTAGATTCACGACAACGTCGGCGCCGTCGATCTCCGCACCCCACGGCCCGTCGCTCCGCCCATCCCATGCGACGACACGCCACGGCGCCCCCTGCGGCGTCCGGCTCAACACGACCACCTCGTCGCCCGCCGCATGATACGCCGCCGTAATCAGGCTCCCGAGCTCCCCGGTCCCACCGGCAAGCACGATCTTCATATGACGTCGATCGGCCGATGACGAGCTGAATCTGATTCGGGTACGACGGCTGCATGGCACAGATACGGCATCGACAGATTGCGGTCGACGGCCTCGCCATCCACGTCGCCGAGACCGGCCCGGATGACGCGCCGGCGATCGTTCTCCTGCATGGATGGCCGCAAGACGGTTCCGCATTTGCCGGCGTTATGGCGGAATTCGGCGACGGCGTCCACGCGATCGCTCCGGACCTACCCGCGATCGGCCGCTCGCGCGGCGCGGCGCGCAGCTATGACAAGACGACCCTCGCCGGCCACATTCGCGCGCTGGTCGCAATGCTCGGCCTCGGCCGCGTCATCCTGGTCGGCCACGACGTCGGTGGCATGATCGTGTATGCCTATCTCCGCGCCTACGCCGCGGAACTTCGCGCCGCGGTCATCATGGACGTCGCGATCCCTGGCATCGACCCATGGCAGGAAGTGATTCGCAACCCGCACATCTGGCACTTCGCGTTCCATGCGATCCCCAAACTGCCGGAGACGCTGGTGAACGGGCACGAAGGGCCGTACTTCGACTTCTTCTTCGACGCGCTCGCCGGTCCGAACGGCATCAGGCCGGACGTGCGTGCGCGCGCCGTCGCGGCGTACGCGCGCGACGAGTCGCTCCGCGCCGGTTTCGATTTCTACCGCGCGTTTCCGAAGGACGAGGCCGACAATCGCGCCACGGCAGGGCATTCGCTGGACACACCGGTCCTGTATATCCGGGGCGACCACGAGACCGGCCACCCCGAGCAGTATGTCGCCGGTTTGCGCGCCGCCGGCCTCACGAACCTCGCCTTGGCGACGATTGCGGACTGCGGCCACTTCGCGCCTGACGAACAACCCGCAGCCGTCGCCGCCACGCTCCGCCGTTTCGCCGAAGAACACCGCTAGTCAGAGTGTCCTGGAGGAGAGAGTGGGATTCGAACCCACGAGCCCCGCGAAGGGCCTGCGGTTTTCAAGACCGCCGCGTTCAACCGCTCCGCCATCTCTCCGGCGTCGAACGTCGGTTGTCCGGCGGAGGGGCGCCGCCCTCTCGTGTGGCGCGGGCGGTGAGGAAACGGCGGATTGCGGGGTCGACGGTGAGGCCGAGGGCGCGGGTGTAGGCGTCATGGGCGGCGGTGGGGTTGCCGGTGCGGGCGAGGGCGTCGGCGCGGGCGGCCCAGTAGGGTTGATAGGTGGCGAGTCGTGGGTCGGTGGCGGCGGCATCGAGCGCGGCTAGGGCGGCGTTCGGGCCGTGGAGGCGGCCGAGAGCCATGGCGCGGTTGATGGCGACGACGGGGGAGTTCGTTCGGGCGAGGAGCGCGTCGTAGAACGCGACGATCGCGCTGCGGTCGGGGTCGTGGCCGAAGCGGCGGACGGCGTAGGCGGATTGAATCGCGGCTTCGAGTTGGAATCGGCCGATGCGGTTACCGCGTGCGGCGCGAGCGAGGAGCGCTTCGGCTTCGTCGATTGCGGCGGCGTCCCAGCGGGTGGGGTCTTGGTCGTCGAGTGGAACGTAGGCGCCGGTTGCGTCGCGACGGGCGTCACGGCGCGCGTCGGCGTGCAGCATGAGCGCGAGGAGGCCGAGGGTTTCCGGTTCGTCGGGGCATGATGCGGCGACGAGGCGTGCGAGCCAAATCGCTTCGAACGCGAGGCCGTGCGTGTGCGGGTCGTCGCCGATCGGGTCCGACCAGCCGGCGGCGAACGCGGCGTAGAGCGCGTCGAGCACGCCGTCGAGCCGTTCGGCGAGATTTTCGTCGGGCGGGATGCGCAGCGGAATGTGCGCCGCGGCAATCTTGCGCTTCGCGCGCACGAGGCGCTGGCTCATCGTTGCCGGCGAGGTGAGGAATGCCGACGCGATCCGCGCGGCGTCGAGGCCGAGGATGGTTTGCAGGATCAGCGGTGCGCGCAGTTCGCGCGCGATCGCGGGATGTGCGCAGGCGAAGATCAGCGCGAGCCGTTCGTCGTCGATCATCTCGCCGCGCTCGAACGCCGCTTGCGCGTCGCGCGCGGCGTCGGTGAGCCGGTCGTGGGCGCGGTCGGCGCTGCGTTCGCGGCGCACGCGGTCGACGAAGCGGCGGCGCGCCGCGACGAGCAGCCATGCTTCGGGATTGCGTGGGACGCCGTCGGCAGGCCAGCGTTCGAGCGCGGTCGTGAATGCGTCGGCGAGTGCGTCTTCCGCCGCGTCGACGTCGCCGCAGCGCGCCGCGAGGAACGCGACGAGCTTGCCGTAGCCCTCGCGTGCGGCGCGTTCGGCGGCGTCATACGCGGGGGCGGCGCTCACACGCTGACGGGCGTCGGCATGATCGGGCGCACCTCGACCGTCCCTTCGGTCGCGGCGGGGCAGCGTGCGGCCCAGGCGAGTGCGCTGTCGAGGTCGGGCGCCTCGATCAGGAAGTATCCGCCGAGCTGTTCCTTGGTATCGGGATACGGGCCGTCGAGGACGGTCGTCTTGCCGTCGCTGACGCGAACCTGCGTCGCCGTCGACACCGCCTGCAGCGCGTTGCTGCCGACGAAGACGCCGGCGTCCTGCAGCGCCTGGCGGTAGGCGACGTACGAGCCGTAAAGCGCGCGGCCTTCGTCGCCGGAGAGATTGTACGAGCGTTTTTCGTCGTCGACGTAGCAGAGGAGCAGATATTGCATCGGTTCGTCCTTTCGCGAGCACGGACGCGATCTTGCGTCCACCTCCATGACGTCCGGGGCGGTCGCCATTTCGACATCCCAGGCGGTTCTCAGCCGGCTCCGTATTTATTAGTTCTACCGGCCGGGAGGTCGGGGGAGGCGGCGATGACGCGTGGGCAGGTTCTCGCGGTGTTCGCGTCGCCCGCGGCGGCGGTTCTGTTCGGTCGGCCGGCGCGCGCGGACGGGTTGATCCGGTTCTACAACGGCTCGTTTGCGCGAGGCGTGGTCGTCGAAGTGCGTGTCGGCGCGACGCTCGACGGCGCCACGCTCTACGGGACGCAGAAGATCGCGCGCGGGGACGTTTGGGAGGTCGACACGGCTGGGAGCGTCGCATGGTGGCGGCGTGAGACGAACCCCGGCTCGAACGACGGCCGCACGACCGGCTGGCAGCGCGTCGATCCCGACCACACCGACGCGCGCGTCCGACTGTAGCGCCGCTCGGCCCGGATTGGCCGTGTGAAGGACGGCACTCTTCAGCAACCTAGCAGGCGCCGCATACCTTGAGCGGAAGAAACCGTTCAGGGGTGTCCCTTTCGTTCAACGCAGCGGGGTCGTTTGCGAACGAGTTGGAGAGCCGCCGACGGAGCGGCGATCGCGTTTGAAGCGCCATCCCCCTGTACCGGGTGTTGGGGATCTGCCTCAGCGATACGCCAGTAGGAAGTATCTCTATGCAACCATCGTCACGATTGGCCGTTGGCAGTCTCTTGTGCACGCTTTTGTGCGCAGTCGCCATTGGCTGCTCCGGAACCACCTCAATCTCGCCGCAAGGTGCGGCGACGTCGGGGAACAGCACGAGTGGACCCGCATCATCCGCCCGGCGCCCAGCGTCCCCGCGGTTCGGAAGGAACTCGAACGTTCGCCCGCAGCGCAATCGCCCGCGACCCGTAGCGATCGTCGGCCAATCGCATGGACGACGATCACCCTCGGCCGTTGTTACGACGGCAAATGAAGAACAGGTCGTCGGCTTCACGTATGGCCCGAACGACGCGAACAATCAGCCGATCGAAGCCGTCCAATTCTACGGTACGGCGAACGCCACGCTCTCGCTGCCCAATCCTGCAGCAGGTCAGAACTATCTCGTCTCGCCGGATACGACCATCGGTTCGAACAGCTGCATCGAGCTGAAGACCGTCTACTTCAGAAATGCCGGCGACGCCGACACCACACGCGAACTCCACGCGTTCGATACATGCCAGAATGTCGAGTACAGTCTGGCTACGATCGACGCAACCTTCCAGAGCACCTATGAGACCGACCTCGGCAATGGCGACGGAAATCAGTACTTCGTCGCCGTCCAGAACGTCGGGACGAACTGGCAGGTGCTGCTCTTCAACAACACGACAAGCGCGTACGACACACTCTTCACAGGCAGCACACTGGCGTCGACGCCGACGCAAGGCTCGTCGGTATTCAACATCGACTCGTTCGTCGTCGGTGCGTGTCCGACGCTCCCGATACAGGCCGTTACGGGGTTCGACACGTCGGCCGACCTGTCAACGTACATCCCGGTCGGCGCGACGGCGTACGGGCCGACGATCGTTCCGGCACCGACCCCGGCGACTACTCCTGACTGCTTCCTGACAACACCGAACACGAGTCCGCACTACCAGGTCGTCTACGACAGCCCGATCGATCAGTGGGAAGTGAAGACGATCGCCGCAGTCCATACGCCGCCACCGCACCCGACGCCGACGCCGAGCCCCACACCGACGCCCACGCCGACACTTCCCCCTAGCGTCGTGACCTCGTACACCTTCACCGGCCAACCATACCGCTATGCTGAACTGGGCGACGGACGCGTCATCGTCGAGACCACCACCTCCGCGAACAACGACGCGACGATTTCTCTGCTCGATCCCAGCTCGGGTACGATCAGCCAGCTCGAAGTTGTCAGCAACTCCTTCGGCGACGCGATAGCCAGCGGGACCGACGGTGACGTCTGGATCGGTTTCCGTCTTAATCAGAGCGGAACGGCGCCAAATGTCAACATCAGGCGGTATAGCGCGTCCGGATCGAACATCAACGTGTCGCTGTCGGACTACCGGCAAGCGATCTATGTCGAAAGCGCCTCGGATCAGCGACTCTTCGTCACTGGCGGCGACGGGTCGGGCAATTGCGTTTTCGACACGGTCGACACGAGCGGCAACATCGTCAACTATGCCAACAATACCGTCTGCGGACCGCTCCTCCGCGGCTCCGACAATGGGATGTGGACCGGGGCTTCGACGGGCACATCGACCGGAACGGCGACACGCTATTCGATCTCGGACCTTAGCGCGACGACGTTTTCGATCCCGGCGGCAGGAACGAATGCAACGACCATACTCTCCGGTCTTTCCGGGACGTTGCTCGGACTTGTCAACTTCAACCGCATCAACACGATTGCGATAGCGAGCTATGACACCTCGGGCCACGCCGGCGCGCGGAACAACGTACCGATTCAGACCGGCGGACCACAGGGCTTTGGCCCGGATGGTTCGTATTGGATGGCGAACTCCAGCGTGATTTGCCGTCAAAACCCTGGTACCGGAGCTTCTAAGTGCTATACGCTGGGGAGCGTAACTCAACCCGGCACCGGGTTCGTCTCCGGATCGCACAGTCGCCTCTGGTACACGAACGGTAACAACCTCTACAAGCTCGACGTCTCCGGGATGGACGCTGCTCCCTGAGCCATCAGTGTGGGAACGGGCGCGCACGGCAACGTGTGCGCCCGCACCTTCACAGCGGGTTGGAAAACGCTCTAGGAGGAACCCGCGCGCCATGAAGCTCGCGCTGCACGGGACCGCCGTAGCCGCTCTGGTGGTGCTGGGCCTCTCCTCGTGCTTACCGGCAGCACGACCGGCTGCGCAGGACGCGACGCTGCACATGCAGGTCGCGGCCGACCCGCCGGGGCTGAACCCGCTCGTCTTCGACAACGCGGGCGTCACCTACATCGCGCCGCTCATCCACGGCTACCTGCTGCGCGCCGACGGCGCGGGGCGGCTGATCCCCGACCTGGCGATCGACGTCCCGACGCTCGCGAGCGGCGGCATCTCGGGGGACGGGCGCACCGTCACATATCGTCTACGGCGCGATGCGCGCTGGCACGACGGCGTCGCGTTCGATGCGCACGACGTTGTGTTTTCGTTCTCCGCGGCGATGAACCCGAACAACGCCGTGCCGGACCGCACCGGGTTCGACCACGTTGCGTCGGTTCGTGCGCTCGATTCGTACACGGTGCAAGTGCGGTTGACGCGGCCGTTCTCGCCGTTCGTCCCGTCGTTCTTCACGATGGGTGCGAACGACCCGTATCCAATTCTGCCCGCGCATCTGCTCGCTGGCAAGCACGACCTCAACCGCGATCCGTACAACGCCGCGCCAGTCGGGCTCGGGCCGTACCGCGTCGCCTCGTGGGAGCGCGGCTCGCGGCTCGTCCTGACCGCCGATCCGCACTACTTCCGCGGCGCACCGCACATCCCGCGCATC
>JAFAMK010000262.1 GCA_019233415.1 Vulcanimicrobiota bacterium | reverse complement strand
GAGGTCGTCGTCGTCGACGACAAGTTCGCCGTGAAGATCAGCGAGCTGAACCCCGTCGTCGACAAGGTCTAAGCATGGGGAGCTTCGTGCTCCAGGCGATCTGGGCGTTCGCGGTCGTCGCGCTGCTCCTGGTGGGACTGACGTACGTGGTGCGGACGCTGAACCGCGGGCGGATCGTCGCGTCGACCGGGAAACGCCTGGTCTCCGTCATCGAGTCGACGTTCCTGGCGCAGAACACGACCGTTCACGTCGTCAAGGTCGGCGACCGATACTTCCTGGTAGGCGGAGGATCCGCCGGGGTCACCCATATCGCCGACATCCCTGCGGACGTCGTCGAGCCCTACATCGAGACGCAACGGAAGGCGCTCGGGGAGCAGCGCGACGCGGTGCTCCGTCTGCTGAACACCTTTCGAAAGCGACCGTGAACCGCCGTCTTCTCACGCTCATCGCCGCACTGACCGGAGCGCTCGTCCTCGTCGTCCTCGCCGTCCCCGCGCTCGCGCAGGGCGTGCCGGGGCCGACCGCCCCGACGATCCCGATCCCGCGCGTCAACATCGGGATCAGCCCGGCGACGAAGCCGACCGACGTCGCGCTCGCGCTGCAGGTCCTCGTCCTGCTGACGATCCTCACGCTCGCGCCGACGCTGCTGGTGCTGCTGACCTCGTTCACCCGGATCGTCGTCGTCCTCTCGTTCGTGCGCACGGCGCTCGGGACGCAGCAGGTTCCGCCGACGCAGGTCCTGGTCGGGCTCGCACTGCTGCTGACGTTCTTCGTGATGAACCCCGTGATCCAGGACATCAACACGAACGCGCTCCAGCCGTACCTCGGCAACAAGATCACCCAGTCGGCCGCGCTCGACCGCGCGCAGAAGCCGCTGCGCGCGTTCATGTTCAAGCAGACGCGCGAGAAGGACATCGCGCTGTTCTACTCGCTCTCGAAGGAGCCGCGCCCGGCCAAGCAGGACGACGTCCCGACGTACCTGCTCGTCCCCGCGTTCGTCATCAGCGAGCTGAAGACGGCGTTCCAGATCGGCTTCGCGATCTACATCCCGTTCATCGTGATCGACATGGTCGTCGCGTCGGTCCTGCTCTCGATGGGGATGATGATGATCCCGCCGGTCATCATCTCGTTGCCGTTTAAAATCTTGATTTTCTTGCTGGTCGACGGCTGGAACTTGACCGTCGCCGCCCTGTTCGCCAGCTTCCAGCGATGAGCTACGCGGCGGCGATCTCGCTCGGACGTGAGGCGATCTTCATCGCGCTCCTGGTCTGCGCGCCCGCGCTGCTGCTGGGTCTCGTCACCGGGCTCATCATCTCCGTCTTCCAGGCCGTCACACAGATTCAGGAGCCGACGCTCGCCTTCATCCCGAAGATCGTCGTCGTCGCGCTGGCGATTCTGCTCTTCGGGCCCTTCATGCTGGCGCTGCTGACCGACTTCACGACCCGCGTCTTCGCCGGCATCCCGCAGTTCATCCAATGACCGGCACCTGGAACGTTTTCGGCCTCGGTACCGGGCAGGTCGAGACGCTCTTTCTCGTGCTGGTGCGCGTGAGCGCGATGCTGGCGCTCGTGCCGATTTTTTCGCAGACGCAGATTCCGCAGCTCGTGCGCTTTGCGCTCGGGCTGATGCTGGCGTTCGTGATCGCGCGGACGGTGCCGGCGATCGCGCCGGTGGGCCTGGGCGAGCTGACGGTCGCGGTGGTTTCGCAGGTTTTCGTCGGGCTGGTGTTCGGGTTCGTCGCGTTTTTGCTCTTCACCGGGATTCAGTTCGCTGGCGAGATCATCGACGTGCAGATCGGCTTCGCGGTCGTGAACATCATCAACCCGCTGACCGCGCAGAACGTCACCGTGATCGGCGAGCTGGAGCTGGCGCTCGCGACGCTGCTGTACCTGGCGGCCGACGCGCACCACGCGCTGATCGCGGGGATCGCCGGCTCGTTCGCGCTCGTCCCGCTCCCGTTCGCCGGCGCGCCGGACCTGATCGCCGGTGACGTGATGCGGTTCTTCGCGCAGTCGCTGTTCATCGTGTTCCAGATCGCCGCGCCGGTCGCGATCGCGCTGTTCCTGGTCAACATCATGCTGGGGCTGATGGCGCGCGTCGCGCCGCAGATGAACGTCTTCGTCGTCGGCTTCCCGATCCAGATCACGATCGGCCTGGTGATGCTGGTCGTCTCGCTGCCATTGCTCGGCGCGGTCTTCCCCTCGCTAGTCGACACCTCGATGCACCAGCTCGACACGGTTCTGCGCGCGATGGGGCCGCAGGCGACGCCGGCGCCGTCGCCGAGCCCGGGGCCGTAGCGCGATGGCACGTCCCGACGCAACAGAAAAACCGACCCCGAAACGCCGCCGCGAGGCGCGCGGGCGCGGTCAGGTTCCGCGTTCGACCGACATCGGCGGCTCGGCGATCTTCCTCGCGATCGTCATCGCGCTGCACGTCGGGTTCATGGGCGCGCTGGGCGCCGGTGCGCAAGCCTTCACCGTCGCGCTCGGCAACGCGGGCTCGCACGACGAGGTCACGTTCGGCTCGGTCGGTGGGCTGTTCATCACCGCGATCATGCCCTACGCACCGATCCTGGCGATCGCGTTCGCGGCCGCCGTCGCGCTCGCCGTCACCGCGAATTTGCTGCAGTTCGGCGTGCTGTTCGCGCCGGCGCTGATCGCGCCGAACTTCGGCAAGCTCAACCCGCTCAGCGGGTTCCAGCGCGTGTTCTTCTCGCCGCAGACGCTGGTCCAGCTCGCGAAGCAGCTGCTGAAGCTCTCGATCGTGATCCTGATCTGCTGGTTCGGAATCAAGGACAACCTCACGACGCTCTACGCGCTCGCGCACGCCTCGCCGCACGACATCATCATCACGATCGAGGGGATCGTCTTCTGGATCGGGCTGCGCGTCGGGCTGCTGCTGCTGGTCCTGGGCGTCGCGGACTACGTCTGGGAGCGCCGCCGTCTCGAGAACTCGCTCAAGATGACGAAGACCGAGGTCCGGGACGAGCACCGCCAGTCCGAAGGGAACCCGGAGGCGAAGAGCGCGCTGCGCCAGCGCCAGCGCGCCGCCGCCCGCAAGCGGATGATGGCGGCCGTTCCGAAGGCGACGGTCGTCGTGACGAACCCGACCCACTTCGCGGTCGCGCTGCTGTGGGACGAGCTGAAGATGGATGCTCCGGTCCTGGTCGCCAAGGGTGCAGACCTGATCGCGAAGACGATCCGCGAGATCGCCGAGGAGCACCACGTCCCGATCCTGGAGAACCCACCGCTCGCCCGCACGCTCTACGCGAAGGTCGAGCTCGATTCACCGGTCCCGCCGGACCTCTACGCCGCGGTCGCGCAAGTCATCGCGTTCGTCTACAAGCTGAAGAACCGTACGATCGCTTGAGCGTGATCTCCGTCGCAAGAGAGCGGCACCGCCGTCGCGAAGGAGTGGGTTGCAGGTTGCCCGTCCTCTCGGGGTGGGCCTGATTCGCCGATGATAGTACCAACGTGGAGACCGTGACCTAGTGGCAGCGGCCGCCCCTTCGCGTCCCGGTCTGCTCGACCGCCTCGCTTCGACGTCCCATGCATGGGTCGCAGCGGCTTCGGTCCTGCTCGTGGTCCTGATGATCGTCCCCGTTCCGCCGTGGGTCCTCGACCTGCTGCTCTCGACGAACATCACGCTGGCGCTGGTGATCCTGCTGGTCACCCTCTACACCGAGAACGCGCTCGCGTTCAGCGTCTTCCCGACGCTGCTGCTGATCGTCACCCTGTTCCGGCTCTCGCTGAACATCACGGGGACCCGTTCGATCCTGCTGCACGGCTACGCCGGGCAGGTCATCGAGGCGTTCGGGAACGTCGTCGTCGGCGGCAACTACGCGGTCGGGATCGTCATCTTCACGATCCTGATCATCATCCAGTTCGTCGTCATCACCAACGGCGCCGGGCGCGTCGCCGAAGTCGCGGCCCGCTTCACCTTGGACGCGATGCCCGGCAAGCAGCTCGCGGTCGACGCCGACCTCAACGCCGGGCTCATCACCGAGGCCGAGGCGCGCCAGCGCCGCAAGGACATCCAGCGCGCGGCCGACTTCTACGGCGCGATGGACGGTGCGTCGAAGTTCGTCCGCGGCGACGCGATCGCCGCGGTCATCATCGTCTTCGTCAACATCATCGGCGGCTTTTTCATCGGCATCTTCCAGCAAGGGATGCCGATCCTCGAGGCGCTGCAGCGCTTCACGCTGCTGACGATCGGTGAAGGGATCGTCACCCAGATCCCCGCGCTGCTGATCTCGACCGCGACCGGCATCATCGTCACGCGCGCCGCGTCGGAAGGCTCGTTCGGCCACGACCTCTCGCGCCAGCTGATTCAGGAGCCGCGCGCCCTGTTGATCGCCGCGGTGCTGCTCGTGCTGTTCGGCCTGTTCGGCCTGCCGCCGCTGTTCATGTTCCTGCTCGCGGCCATCGTCTTCGTGCTGTTCATCCGCCAGCGCAACGCGCAGCGCGCGGCCGCGCTGAAAGCCGGTCAGGCCGGCGCGAAACCGGGCCAGCCCGGCGCGCCGGGCGTCACCGGCTCGACGGCGCAGCCCGCGGTCAAGCCGGCCGAATCGGTCGTGCCGCTGCTCTCGTACGACCCGATGGAGCTGGAGATCGGCTTCGGCCTGATCCCGCTCGTCGACGTCTCGCAGGGCGGCGATTTGCTGGAACGGATCACGATGATCCGCCGCCACGCCGCGCGCGAACTCGGGATCGTCGTCCCGCCGATTCGCGTGCGCGACAACTTGCAGCTCAAGCCCGCGACGTACGTCGTGAAGATCTACGGGCTCGAAGTCGCGCGCGCCGAGGTGATGGTCTCGCGCCTGCTCGCGATGAACCCGGGGACCGCGACGAACGGGATCGACGGCATTCCGACGACGGAGCCCGCGTTCGGCCTGCCCGCGCTGTGGATCGCGGAGAGCGCGCGCGGCGACGCGGAGATGGCGGGCTACACCGTCATCGACCCGACCTCGGTGATCGCGACGCACCTGACCGAGATCATCAAGACGCACGCGCCGGATTTGCTCGGCCGTCAGGAGACGAGCGCACTGCTCGACAACGTCAAGCAGCACTACCCGGTCGTCGTCGAAGAGCTGATCCCCAATCTGCTGACGGTCGGCGAAGTGCAGCGCGTGCTGCAGAACCTGCTGCGCGAGCGCATCCCGATCCGCAACCTGCTGCTGATCCTCGAGAACCTCGCCGACGGCGCGCGAGCCTCGAAGGACATCGACTACCTGACCGAGCGCGTGCGCTCGGCGATGGCCCGTCACATCTGCGCGGAGTACGCCGAGAACGGCCTGCTCTCGGTCATCACGGTCGACCCGCGGCTCGAGACGCTGCTCGGCGAAGCGGTCCGGCGCGGCGAGGACGCCTACGCGCTGCTCGACCCGGGAACCGTCGCCAAGATCTACGCCTCGCTGACGAAGCAGATTCAGGCCGCGCAGCAGAGCGGGCTGCAGCCGATCGTGCTGACCTCGCCGGGGACGCGCCTGGCGCTCAAGCGCCTGACCGAGCGCGCCGCGCCGTCGCTGGTCGTGCTGTCGTACAGCGAGATCGCGCCGGGGCTGCGCGTCGAATCGATCGGGCAGGTCTCGACGACCGACGAGTCCCTCGAACCGACCGGAGCGGCGGTCTAGGCGATGCTTCGGCTGCTCGGCCTGGGTCCCAAGCCCCTCTCGCAGCAGCTGAAGCTGAAGCTGCCGGCGGTCAACGCGTTCGTCGAGCTCATGATGACCGGGAACGGCCCGCGTGGCTCGGTCTGCGTCGAGTCGCTCAACGACCGCACCTTCACGGTGACGGCCCTGCCCGGGGTCAAGCCCGGCGGGACGGGCGTTTTCAGCTATCAGAATCCGGTCGGCAAGTTCCGCTTCTCGTCCAAGTGCGCCGGGCTGCGCGGGAACGCGGCCGTCTTCGTGACCCCCGAGCGGATCGAGACGATCCAAGTCTTCTCCGGTGCGCAGAAGCGCGCCGCCGTTCGGATCGACGCCACCGTCCCCGCGCAGTGGCGGTTCGCCCCGAGCGGGAAAGGGACCGGCGACTACGTCCGGGCATCGTTGACCGACATCAGTCGTTCGGGCGCCTCGCTGATCGTGGACCGCGAGGTGAAAAGGGGGACCTTCCTCGAGTTCCGCTTCGGGATCAGCACGGCGGCCGCGCCGCTGGTGCTGCTCGGTGAAGTCATGCGGACCTCGAAGATCGAAACGTCGGGGAAGAACTCGCTCGGACTAAGGTTTCACGGACTGAAACCCGACGAAGATCGGGCGATCATGGAGTTCATCAACAAGCGGCAAGCCGAACGGCGAAACCGCGGCTTGGCCTGAGGGAGCAGACGGAACGGGATGGGCGGGAAGCGAGTACTCATCGTCGACGACGCGGTCGTCATGCGGATGATGATCAAAGGGATCTTGAGCAAGAACGGCTACGAGGTCGTCGGTGAGGCGCAGAACGGCGTCGAGGCGGTCGAGAAGTACAAGGCGCTCAACCCCGACTTGGTCACGATGGACATGGTCATGCCCGAGATGGACGGGATCACGGCGGTCAAGCAGATCGTCGCCTCCGATCCCAGCGCGCGGATCATCATGTGCACCTCGATGGGCCAGCAGGCGCTGGTCGTCGAGGCGATTCAGGCCGGCGCGAAGTCGTTCATCACGAAGCCGTTCCAGCCGCCCAAGATCCTCGAGACGATTCAGAAAGTGCTGGCCTGAGATGGCGTCGCTGACCCTCAACGAGCTCCAGCGCGACGCGCTCAAGGAAGTCGGGAACATCGGCGCGGGCCACGCCGCGACCGCGCTCTCGCAGCTTCTGAACACGACGGTCAAGCTCTCCGAGCCGACGATCGACGTCCTCAAGTTCCGCGATCTCTCCAGCCGCGTCGGCTACGCCGACCGCACCGTCGCCGCGCTCCACATGTACGTGCGCGGCGAGGCGCCGGGGCAGATGGTCGTGCTGTTCGACCGCGAGCAGGCGCTGGAGTTCGTCAACGTCTTCATCAAGCGGATCATCGGCGACATCCAAATCTTCGACTCGATCGTCGACTCGACGCTCAAGGAGCTGGGGAACATCATCGCCGGCTCGTACCTGACGGCGCTGATCTCGCTGACCGGGATCAACCTGCTCCCGTCGGTCCCGACGCTCTCGTACGGGACGATCCAGGCCGCGTTCCGCACCCTGATGTCGATCCTGCCCGATCAGGACGTCTTCCTGATCGAGTCGCAGTTCCTCGACAAGGACCGGGCCGTCTCGGGCCAGTTCATCCTGATCCCGGAGACCGGGTCCCTCCAGCCGCTGCTCTCGGTGTTCGGCGTCAACGATTAACCGTCGCGCCGAAAATTCTTTACGGCGCGCTTACCCCCTCACGTACGCTCGGTCGCTGCACTGGACGATAGCCTAGTGTAAGCGGGCGAAGACGGTTCTTCGCGCTCGGGTTGGCCGCACGAACGGTTCGACGGTCCGCGGTGGGGCGGCTTCGTTTCGATGAAGTCGTGCTTTGCCGCGGGCTGGTGGGCCACCGAGGGGGAAAACCGGTGAAACAGCAGCTTCTCCGTGCCGCGCTGGGTGCGGCCGCGATCGGCCTTGCAACGAGCGCGGCGGGTGCCGCCGACACGACCGTCGTCGTGCTCTGCGTTTCCAACGGCGGCACGACGTGCAAGCAAATCGCCGCCGACTACGAGAAGACGCACCCCGGCACGCACGTGCAGGTCTCGATCGCCGGCAGCACCGTGATCGCCGCGCAGCTCGCGCAGGGCGCCGCAGCCGACCTCGTCGTCATCAACCGGCGCGTCGCCGCGACGGTGCCGCAGCTCGAGGCGCCGCAGGACGTCTTCGCCGAGCACACCATCGTCGTCGCGACGAAGGGCAGCACCAAGGTGCGCAGCGCGCGCGACCTCGCCGCGCCCGGCGTGCGCCTCGCCGGCGGAACCGCAGGCTCGTTCGCCGAGACGATTCAGAGCGAAACCGTCGCGCGGCTGGCGGGCGAGTACGGCCCGGCCTACGTGGCCAAATACAAGGCGAACATCGTCACGACCAAAACGAACTTCGAGCAGATCGCGCGCCTCGTCGAGGGCGGGAGCGTCGACGCGGCGATCGTCTACGCGAGCGAGATCACGCCGAAGCTCGGCGTGATCGCGATCGGTGATCGCGCGGTCGTCTCGACCTTCGCCGTCGCCGTGGTGAAGGGCGCGCCGCACGCGCAGCAGGCGCGCGAACTTGCCGCGCTGATGGTCGGCCCCACCGGCCAGATGATCGCGCAAGCCGACCACCACGACGCGCTGCACTAAGGGTCGCCGATGATGCGCTTTCCGATCGCCGCGAAGCTGGGTGCCGGCTTCGGCGTCTGCTTCGTCCTGGTCGTCGTCCAGTGCGCCGTCGCGACGCTCGCGATGCGCGCCGCCCAAGATCACACCGACGCGATCGTCAAAGCGATCCCGAGCACGCGCGAGGTGCGCGACACCGAGCTGCAGGTCGCGGATTTGGAGTCGGCGATTCGCGGCTACGCTGCGACCGGCGACAAGGCGTTCGCGGAGCACACCGGTGACGCGCGCACGCGGCTCGACGAGGACGTCACCGCGCTGAAGATCTACGGTGCGAATCACCCGATCTTCGCGTCGTTCATCGCCGACGCCGAGCCGAAGCTCGACGAGATC
>JAFAMK010000194.1 GCA_019233415.1 Vulcanimicrobiota bacterium | reverse complement strand
CGCCCAGATCGTCGCCGCGGTGTTGAGGCCACGGACGTTCGTCCCTTCCTTCAGGATGACGCCGCCCGCCAGGAAGCCGACACCGGTGACGATGTTCGCGATCACGCGCGACTGGTTGCCGCTGTCGCCGAGCAGCGGCTCGATCATGGCGAACAGCGTCGCGCCGACGCAAACGAGCGAACTCGTGTGCACGCCTGCCGCGCTTTGGCGGCGCTGCCGCTCGAGGCCGATGAACACGCCGAGGACGGCACCGACCAGCAGGCGCGCGACGAACTCCATCGCGGTGAGCTGGTGACTGTGGCCCATCGCGATCGAGCTGCCGGGCAACACGATCACTAACACGTCGGCGTCACCGCTTCGGAGTTCTTAGCGCGGAACCGGGCTTGCCTACAGCCTGACGTCGAGGCTCAGCACTGCTTGGAGAGGAATCTTGACGCCGACGAAGCCGGTGTTGAGGTTGTCGTTGAACGGGCCGTACGGATAGCGTAGCGGGACAGGCGTCTTGTTCAGCGGCAGGAAGTTGCCGGACGGGCCGACCGCCGCGCCGCCCGACGGCAGTTCGCTGTAGACGCAGATGTTCGGGTCGTCCCACGCGTAGCCGCGCTGGAAGCAGCGGTCGACGAGGCCCGTCAGCGTGAGCGTCACGCGCATCGCCCTGGAGAGGTCGTACGAGCCCTGCAGGTTGAGCGTCAGGCGTGACGGCTCTTTGAAGGCGCCGAGATTGTCGAACGTGCCCGTGAACGCATCGGGGATGAATAGGAAGTTCAACGACCTGCCGCTGGCGCTGGTGGTTCCGCCAGTGCCGAAGCCGACGCACTGCGACGGCACGCCTGCCGTTGGGCACTCGTCGGGGATGTAGCCGGGATAGCTGAGCGGCGAGCCGTACGACGCGCCGGAGCTGTACGTCAGGCTTGGCGTGATCGCGACCTTGTCGTGTTTGTATTGTACGATCAACGACGCGACGTGCGGCGTTTCGTAGCCGTTCTCGCCGACGAACGGCTGCGGAATCTGGTCGTAGGTCGTGTACTCGCCGTTGACCGGGAACAGGTTCTGCACAGGCTGGTTGAAGTACGGGTTCGCCGTCGTGTTCGCGGGGCACGCGCCGCCGACCGCCGCGACGCCGGTCCCGCTCGTGTTGTAGCACGCCGCCGCGGTTGCACCGCCGACCGTCGTGCCGCAACGATTGTCGCTCGGGTTCGTCGCGCAGAATGACGTGTAGGCGTTGTAGTCCTTCAGGTACAGGTTCATGCTGTCGATGACGTTCGTGCCCGAGGGAAACTGCGTGTACTTGATGCGGCTGTGCGTGTACGTGTAGGCGGCCTGCGCGGCGAAGCCGTTGCGCGCGAAGTCGCCCTTGCGCACGGCCAGCTCGACGCCGTACGAGGTCTGGTGGCCGACGTTGAAGCCGCTGACGATTCCGCCGACGCCGATCGGGAATGCCTGGAGCTGGTTGCGCGTGCTGCGGTAGAACGGCGTCAGCTTGAACGAGGTGTCGGTGTTCGGCACGTGCTGTTCGAGAGAGAAGTCGTAGTTGGACGACGTGTCGGGCTGCAGCTGGTGGACCGGCGTGTTGAAGCCGTAGCCGAGGAAGTTCGACGCGGCGTAGCCCGTCATGTCGCGGTCGTTGAGGTCGTTGTACTGCAGCCACGACGTGTTCACCGGCCGCGAGTAGACGCCGAACGAGCCGCGTAGGACGGTGTCCGGGCTGACCGTGTAGGTGAACGCGATGCGCGGCTGCATGACGCTCGCCGAGAGCTTGTCGAGTGTGCTGTTCTGGAAGTTGGCCGGCACGTAGCCCGCCCCGGCGAGCGCCGTGCAGTTCGCGGCGGTCGCGAAGACGCCGTTCGCGTCGGGCGTCGCGCCGCTCTGCGCGACGTTGATCGTCCCGAACACGCCCGGCTTGTAGCAGTTCTCGTTGTCGAACGCCTTGATCCAGAAGGCGCGGTTGAGCGCGCTCCCGGCGACCGGGCTCGTCAGCGTGCCGCCGAGCCGGTTCGTGTAGTTCTCGAACCGCACGCCGAGGTTCAGGTTCAGCTTCGAGCTCACCGCCCAGTTGTCGCTGAGCGAGGCGGCGGTGAAGAACGGCGAGACGTTGTTGACGCGCCCGAGCGGACCGTTCTCGGTGACGATCCACTGCGGGCTCGCGCCGCCGGCGAATCCCGGCGCGGTGATCGCGGGGGTCGGCGACGTAAACGTGCCGCGCACCCCGCTGGAGAAGCAACTCGTGAACGTGCCGAGCGCCGGGTCGAAGCAGTTGCCGGTCTGCGCGGCGGTGCGCGGGTCGATCAGGTTGGTAAACGCCGTTCCGAGCCCCTGATTTCCGGGGAAGCCGTAGAAGTAGCGGCGCTGAATCTTCGTCTGGCTCTCGGTCGCGCTGAACGTCAGCAGGTGCTTGTCGTTCAGCTGGTTCGAGTACTGCAGCGTCGCGCCGTAGGTGTGGCTCGGAATCTCGTAGTCGTTCAGCTCGGCGCCGTAGAAGCCGGTGAACTGCTGGTTCGCCTCGCCGTGGATGAACCAGTTCGAATAGACCGAGTAGCCGTAGAGGCGCAGGTACGAGCGGTCGTCGATGTTGCGCTGGTACTGCAGCTTCGTCACCGCGACGCCGTTGTCGTTCGTGTCGCGCGCGCTGTTCGAGTCGTTCCCGTTGAACGGGCGGTTCGTCGGGCTGTTCATGAAGAAGTACGGCGTGACGAGCGCGGCGTTCGGCGCGGCGAAGACGGGCCCGTTGTAGGTGTAGCCGTCCTGCCAGACCGCCTGGAACGGCGTGCCGCCGTTGAACGCGTTGCCGACCACGGCCGGGCCGCCCTGGTCGTTCACCGAGCTGTAGTATGACGTCAGCACTTCGCTGGTGAGGTACAGGAACTGCACGTCGTCCTTGCGCGTCCCGTGCGGGATCGCCCAGTGCAGGTTGACGACGTTGTCGCGCTGGTTCGTCGACGCGATCGCGTACGTCTGGCCCGGCGCGAGGTAGACCGTCCCCGGCGTTCCGTCGTAGATGTTGAAGCGCCCGGGCCACGCCAGCGGGTAGAAGAAGCGCGGATCGCTCGCGCCGTTGTTGCTGTCGAGATAGCGGTAGTCTTGGTTCGCGCCCGAGACGCCGGCGTAGTAGCTGAAGTTGCGGTTCTTCGTCGCGCCGCCGGTCTCGAACGAGAGCCGGTGGAAGAACGCTGGCGCGCCGAGTCCCGCGCCAAAGGTGTAGTTCGGCGGGAACGTTCCGGTTCGCACGACCTGGTTGACGTAGCCCGAGAGCCCCTGACCGTCCGACGATGCCGGCGTGCCGCCCGTGTAGACTTGCAGCTCCTGCTGGCCCAGCGTCGAGAGCATCGTCTGCGGCGCGTTGTCGTAGACGCGGTTCACCGGAATCCCGTCCAGCTCGTAGCCGACTTGGTCGATGTCGCCGCCGCGGATCGAGAGCGTCTGGTACCAGCCCTGTTGTCCTTGCTGCACCGTCGCGCCGGGGACCGACTGGATCGCGCTGTATGCGTTGGAGAGCCCGCCCGGGCCGCCGAGCGCGGCGGCGGCGTCGGAGGTCGCGCCGTTCACCGAGTAGACGTCGCTCGTCGTCCCCGACTTCACGAGGTCGCTAGGGAGGCGCGCCGATGTCCTACCGATCGCCTGGAGAAGTGGTCCGAGCGCGCGGTCGAGCGTCTGCGTCTGGTCGGCCTGCACGGTCACACCCGAGAGGACGAACGGGTTGTAGCCGGTCCGCTGGAACGACAGGACGTACGTGTCCGGCGGAAGCGACAGGAAGCGATACGCGCCGTTGGCGTCTGTCGTCGACACCTCGGTCGTCAACGGCGACGCTGCGGTGACGCGGACGCCGGCGACCGGCGCGCCCGTGTTCTGATCGACGATCCGCCCGACGATCGTCCCGGTGGTCCCGGCGTGCGCCGGCGCAGGCAGCATGGAAAGAGCGACGATCGCTGCAACGAGCGCAGCGGCGGCGCGAGCGAGACCTTTCATGCGCCCCTCTACGAGGCAGGCCGTCGTGTCCCTTTAGCCGACCTTAAAGATCGGCCAGCGGTCACGCTTTCGCGCGGCCCATCTCGTAGAACTGCGGGTTGGGCCGCATGTCCATGAAGCCCGCCATGCGGTTGGAGAGGCCGAAGAACGCGGCGACCGCAGCGATGTCCCACGCGTCGTTGTCGCTCAAGCCGACGGCCTTCAGCTCGGCCAGCTCCTTGTCGGTCGCCGCGAAGCCCGGCTCGTTGACGCGCGACGCGAACGTCAGGATCGCGCGCAGCCGCGGCGCGAGATCGGCCGTGCGCCAGTTCGTCGCGATCTGATCGGCAACGATCGGGTCCTTGCCGAGGATGCGCAGTGCCGCGCCGTGCGAGACGACGCAGTACAGACAGTCGTTCTCGGCCGAGACGGCGACGACGATCGCCTCGCGCTCGGCGCGCGAGAGCCCGCTCGGGCCCTTCATCACCAGGTCGTGGTAGTGCATGAACGCGCGGAAGTGTTCCGGGCGCTGCGCGTACGCGAGGAAGACGTTGGGGACGAACCCGACTTTCGCGCGCGTCTCCTCACACACCGCGCGTATGTCGTCCGGCATCGCGTCGAGCGAGGAGCCGCCGAAACGCGAAGGCGCCGCGACGTGCGCGGCGCCTTCGTTGAACGGCGGGTGGCTACTTGGGCGCGGCGATGTTCCCGCAGGCGACATAGGTCGGAATCTCCGTCGTCGACTTGTGGACGTTGATCGCGAACGGCGCCTTCTCGAGTTGCGCGAGCGTGACGTCCTTGATCGTCGTCTCCGACATCCCGTTCCGTACCGTGGTGAGCGGGTAGGTCGGCTTCGGGTCGAGCTTGTCGCACGTCCCCTTGTGGATGTGCGCCGGCTGGACGTCCGCCGTCGTGTTCGCCAGCCGCAGCTTGACGATCAGACCGTTCGTGCCGTCGAGCAGCGTCGCCGTTCCCGTCTCCCCCGAGCCGTTCTGCGGAAGAAGCCGAATCTGCAGCGGCGCCTTGCGCATCGGCGGCTCCGGGCTCTGCGCGCTCGTCGCGAGCACTGCCGTGGCGCCGAGTGCGAGCGAGGCCAGAACCTGCTTGATCATTTCTTGATGTCGCCGCACGAGACGTAGGTCGGAATGTCGGTCAGCGACTTGTGGGCGTTGATCGCGAACGGCGATTTCTCCAGCTGCGCGATCGTCACGCCCGGCACCGTCGTGGTCGACATGCCGTTGACCACGTTGTGCAGCGCGTAGGCCGGCTTCGGATCGAGCTTCGCGCAGGTGCCCTTGTGGATGTGCACCGGCTGCGGGCCCTTCGCGTTCTTGATGTGGATCGTCACGACGAGACCCTTCGCGGTGTCGTGCAGCATCGCGGTTCCGTTCTCGCCGGAACCGTTCTGTTCGTTCATCGTCACGTTCGCGGACATGCCCGACATCATCTTCATGCTGGACATGTGCGCCATCTTGCCTTCGGCGCCGACGGGTCCGGTCGATGCGAGCGAGATTGCCGCCGCGAGCGCGGAGGAAATGAGGACGAGTTTCATAGCGTGAGATGCCTCCCTGGACGGTCGAGGTAGCGACCCTTCGCGGAGCGCTTTCCCCGGCCTTTCCGAGGAACGTTTCAGAGATTCTTCAGGATTTCGCGCTGCGCCGGCGCTTCGGTGCGAAGGGCTTGCCGGTCTTGTACTGCCCGTGGCGCGGCAGGGACCAGTCGACGTCCTCGCAGCCGACCGGAGTGAACTCGCGGCAGTCGCTCGGTCGCGCCTCATAGATGCCGCAGTAGTGGCGGCCCGAGCGCGAGCCCATCAGGAACACGCACTTGTGCTCGGCCTCCTCGCTGCGCGCGCCCTCCTCGTCGACCTTGCGCAGCCAGCCCACCACGAACCCGTCGGCGGACTCGCGCGCCACGACGTACTCGGCCATCGCCTCGTCGTAGGTCATCCCGAGGTGGTCGGCGATCCGCTGCACGTCGCCGCGGTTGACGAACGGCTCGTAGCCGCTGCAGCACTCGGCGCAGCCCGGCGGGCACGAGAGGTTTTGGGGCAGGTCGTACATGTGCTTGCGCGAGAGCTCGATCACGCGCCGCACCGCGTCGACGAACTCCGCATCGTCGTTGTACTTGTAGACCCACTCCTTGTGGGTGATCTCGTTCGCGTTGTAGCGGCGTTTCGTTTGTTTGTTGTACTGGACCGTGATGTGCTCTTCGTCGATCTCGATCGACTGCACGTTCGTCATCGGGTCGAGGTCGAGCTGCCCGATCGTCGTGGGCTGACCGGTCTCCCGCGTGTAGCGCCGAAGATTCCGCAGCTCGCGGTGGGCAATGAGATCGATCGTCTCCTGCATATGAGGGATGTGGTTCGGGATCGACGGCGGGCGAACCCGGCGGGAGGGCGAAGCTCCGTCCACATGGTCCGCCGTACGTTCTCGCTCGCTCTGGTTGCCCTGCTGGCGGCGGCGACGCTCCCCGCGCAGGCGCAAGACGTCGCCGCACTGCGCGCGAAGGTCGCGAGCGCGATGAGCGCGGCGAAGTCGTTCGTCGTCACGACGACCGCGGCGAGCGGCTTCAGCGTCACGGTGACGTTCGTCGCGCCCGACCGCTACCACAGCGCACTGGTCTACAGCGGGTCGAGCCGCGATGTCGTCCTGATCGGCTCGACCGCGTACATCAGCGCCGACGGTGGCCAGAGCTATCGCAAGACCGACGCGCCGACCGACGTCATCTCGGCGCAGGCGCAGCTGCGCGACGTGCCGGTCGACCAAGTCCTGCCCGACCGCACGGTCAACGGCAAGACGTGGGGCCAGTTCGCCACGAGCACTGCCGGTCCACAGAAGGACCAGCACCTGACCTGCACGTTCGACAAGAAGACGTACCGCATCAACGACTGCTCGAACGAAGGGCTGCAACTGACGTTCTCGCGCTACGACGATCCCGCCAACGCCGTGACCGTGCCGAGCAACATCGCGACGCCGGTGCCCTTGCCGAACGCGACATCGGGCGCCGGGCACTGACGGCGGAGCGGATGCAGCAGGCGCGGAAAGGCTCGGCCATGCGCGGAGCGATCGGAGTCGACTTGGGCGGCTCCCACGTCATGGCGGCCGTCGTCGACGAAGTCGGCGAGATCCATGGCACGTTCGAACAGGACATCGAAGACCACACGCCGGCCTCCGTCGTCGAGATCCTGGCGACGGTCGTGCGCAGCGCGATCGAGTCCTCGAAGCACGAGATCGCCGGGATCGGGATCGGTTCGCCCGGCAACATCGACCCGGGCACCGGGACGATTCGCTACTCGCCGAACTTCGGCTGGGAGAACGTCCCGCTCGGCCAGCGCGTGCGCGAGCTGTTTCCGAAGTACACGGTCTTCCTCGGTAACGACGCGCGCTGCGCGACGCTCGGCGAGTACGTCCACGGCGTCGGCCAGGGGACGAAGGACTTCGTGCTGCTCACGCTCGGGACGGGGATCGGTGGCGGGATCGTCTCCAACGGCATCCTCGCGCTGGGCCACCAGATGGGCGCCGGCGAGATCGGCCACCACCAGATTCGTCCCGACTCGGGGTTCGTGTGCGGCTGCGGCAAGGTCGGCTGCTTCGAGGCGCAGGCCTCGGGCACGGGGCTGATTCGCCACGCGATGCGGCTCGCGCCGTCGTTCCCGCGCTCGGTGCTGCTCGACGTTCCGCGCGAGAAGCTCGGCTCGAAGGCGATCCGCAAGGCCGCGCAGACCGGCGACCAGCACGCGCTCGCGGCGTGGACCGCATACTGCGACGACCTCGCGATCGGACTCGCCAACGTGATCGCGTTCGTGAACCCCGAGGTGATCGCGCTCGGCGGCGGCGTCTCGAGCGCCGGCGACTTCATGCTCGACCGCATCAAGCCGCTGGTCGAGCTGCGCACGACGATGGTCCCGCGCGGGACGACCCGGATCGTCCGGGCGACGCTCGGGAACGACGCCGGCGCGGTCGGCGCCGCGACGGCGGCGATGCGCGGCGGGCTGCTCGCCCGGCTGCCGCCCACCGCCGTTGCCTGACTGACCGACAAAGCGGACGCCGTAAGCGCTTCGTAAGCGCGAGTAAGCCGCGAGAAATGGTGGTATGGGAGACTCGTGCCGTGAACGAGCGCGACCTTCCCGCGCTGCTGCCTCCGATCTGCGGCGACTGCGGCCACCGGGCATCCCTTCACCACCTCGACGGGTGTCGAGCGCTCTTGCTGGGCCGCGGTTCCCCATCGCGGGTCTGCGGCTGCGCCACGACGCTGCGCGACATTCTCGGTGCGCGCTACCCGCGTCCGCCGTCCGAGCTCGCCGAACGCCGCCAACCGACCTCGCTCAACTAAAGTCGGGTGCCTGCGAGCCGGAGAGCCTCGCTCCGGCTTGCGGGAGATATTTGGCGGTTGTTCTACTACGGCGCGCTGGTCGGCGCGTCGAGGGCGAGGGCGACCATCATGCGGACGCCCGTCGCCAAGGCGGCTTCGTCGATGTCGAACCGCGCGTTGTGGTGGGGAAACGCGCTGTTCGGCCCGCCGTTGCTGCCGACGGTGAAGAAACATGCCGGGACGCGCTCGGCGAAGAACGAGAAGTCCTCGGCGCCCATCAAGCGCGGGACGTCCGCGACGTGCTCGGCGCCGACGGCGCGCTCGGCGAGCGCGCGCGCATAGCGCGTCTGGTCGACGTCGTTCGTCGTGACCGGGTAGCGCCACAGGTAGTCGAACGTGTACGTCGCGCCCGACGCGTCGCAGATGCCGTGCAGCACGCGCTCGATCCGTTCCGCCATCTTCGCGCGCACGTCGGCGTCGAACGCGCGCACCGTGCCGAGCAGTCGCACGCGGCTCGGGATGACGTTGTGCGTCGTCCCGCCGTTGATCGCGCCGATCGTCACGACCGCCGGTTCGATCGGATCGATCTGGCGCGAGACGACCTGCTGCACCGCGACGACGAACTGCGAGGCGACGTAGACCGGGTCGATCGAGAGGTGCGGTGACGCGCCGTGCCCGCCGGTCCCTTCGATCGTGATCTCGATCGAGTCGCTCGACGCGTAGAACGGCCCCTCGTGGAACCCGACCTGGCCGGTCGGGTGCGCCGAGGCGAGGTGGAGCCCGTAGGCGCGTTCGATCCCGAACCGTTCGAGGACGCGGTCCTCGACCATCGCCTTCGCGCCGCCCTTGCCCTCTTCGGCCGGCTGGAACAAGAAGCAGACGGTCCCGGCCACGTCCTCGCGCCGGCCCGCGACGATCCGCGCGGCACCGAGCAGCATCGCGACGTGCCCGTCGTGGCCGCAGGCGTGCATCCGCCCCGGCGACTGGCTGTGGTAGCCGACGTCGTTCTCCTCGGTGAGCGGGAGCGCGTCCATGTCGGCCCGGAGCATCACGGTCTTGCCGGGCCGGCTTCCGCGCAGGACGCCGACGACCCCGGTCTGCCCGATCCCGGTGTGGATCTCGTCGAAGCCCAGGCCCCGCAGGCGCTCGGCGACCACCGCGGCGGTACGGTGCTCTTCGAAGCCGAGCTCCGGGTTCACGTGCAGGTCGCGGCGCGTCGCCACGACCTCCGCGGCGACCTCGGCCGGAACCTCGATCGTCAGGGTCGGCGCCACGGGCTCAGCCCGCGGCGGGGACGAGCGACCGGCGCCCGCCGAGCGCGATTCTGCCGATCAAGTCGGCGATCCGGCGCGAACTCCCACGCGGGGCGATCGCGGTCTGCTGCGAGCGCATCTTCGCCAGGCGCTCCTGGTTGTGGACGATCCGCGCGACCGAAGAGACGACCTCGGCGGTCGTCAGCGCGACGACGCCGATCCCGTTGGTGCGCACGTAGTCGAGGTTCCCGCGCTCCTGGCCCGGGACGTAGTCGTAGACGACGACCGGGACCTCGGCGACCGACGCCTCGGCGATCGCGCCGGGGCCGGCCTTGGTGACGAGCAGGTCGGCGGCGCGCATCAGCTCGGGCACGTCGTTGCGGAAGCCCAGGACCGTCATCGGCGTGGGCAGCGACGGCGCCAGCTCTTCGAGTTTGGCCTTGAGCGCTGCGTTGCGGCCGGTGATGACGACGAGGTGGAAGTCGAGCCCCGCGCGGGCGAGGCCCAGCGTCGTCGGGAGCAGCTTGCCGCCGCCCTCGCCGCCGGCCATCAAGAGGGCGATGGTCGCGTGCTCGGGCAGGTTGAGCTTCTTGCGAATCTCGGCCTTCGAGCCGGAGATGTCCTCGAAGCGGGGATGGATCGGGTGGCCGAGGAGCCGCAGCCGCTCCGGCGGGACGCCGCGCTCGATCGCCCGCTGGTAGACTTCGCGGGCGGGCACGACGGTCAGGTCGGCTTCGGGCAGGAGCCAGCCCTCGTGGACGCGCCCGAGGTCGGTGATGACGGTGACGATCGGGACCTGCTGCATGCCGGCGTCGGCGCGCGCGCGCAGCGCCGCGTGATTGAGCAGCGGGTGCACCGAGACGATCACGTCCGGCTGGTACTGCTGGAAGACCTCACGCAGCCGCTCGCGGTAGAGCGGCTCGCAGAAGCGCACGATCGTCTTGTAGCGCCGGCGCCCGTTCGTCGCGTGAAAGAGCGCGCCGTAGATCGGCGGTGCGTAGCGAAGGGCCGCGCTGTACGCCGGCCCCAGCTTGGAAAGCGGAAACGTGCAGTGGGTGGCGATGTCGTCGATCCGCCACTCGAACCGCGTCGCCCCCTCGATCTCGTCGAGCGCGGCGCCGACGGCCTGTGCCCCTGCGCGATGACCGCCGCCGGTATCGGAGATCAGAAAGAGGACGCGTTTGGTCATCCCACCTCAGCTGGTCTGTTTGACCACGGTACGCCGTTTCATCGCCATCGATGCGGCGGCCGCGCGGCGGCGCGCTGCGGCCATGCGGCGGAGCGCGGCGGTTCTACGCTTCGGGTCGAGGTTCCGGAAGAACGCGATGGTCGCGCGCGCCGGAGCGTCGTAGAAGCGGAAGATGTCGCCGAACTCGATTTCCGGATTCCGGTGATGGCCGTCATGGTCCTCGGGGAGGACGATCTGGAAGGCGCGCGCCAGGCGAACCCCCCAAGCGGGGGTGCGCCAGCCGAGTTCTGTCGTGTGGCGCCACCAGACGTGGAGCTGGCCGAGGATCAGACCGAGGGCGGCGCCAGCGACGGAGAGGCGCGCGCAGAGGATCGCGACGACGATGTACGGGACCGCACCCAGGAAGCCGTCGAGCAGGACCTGGGGGTCCTTCGAGAGCACGGCGTGGTCCCAGTAGGAACGGCGCCGGTCGTGATGCGTGCGCAGGTGGAGCTTGCCCCACACGTGCTGCGGCACATGATAGAAGAACGTCGAGGCGAAGTCTCCGACGAGCAGGACGATGAACGTCGCAGCGACCGCGGAGAACAGCGGCAGGCCCAACGAGATCGTGTTCACGCTGATCCTTGTGATTAGAGAGGGCTAACGGCGGATTGGTCCCGACTGCTGGAAACCCTCTCGCCGCCGTATTCGTGGCGACGGCCTTGACGCTCTCCGCTGCCGGGGTCCGGATCGACGGAGTACGAGATACCGCCCTATCGTGGCATATACCCCCGCCGGTCCCCGTTATGCGAGGGCTGCGCTTGGTAATGGACGCGGGACGCAAGGCGCCGCTGAACGTGAAGGTCGCGCGCGAAGCGATGCGGGCCAACCCGCAGCTCGGCGCGGTCGACGCGCTGCTGCTCGGCACCGCGGTCCTCGACGCGGCGCGCGACCGCGGCATCTGGCCGCCGTTCCTCGCCGCGGCGCTGCTGCAAGAGTCGGCATTCGACCCGCACGCCGTGTCGGTCGCCGGCGCGGTCGGGATCGCGCAGTTCACCGTGCCCACCGCGATGGAGTACGGCGTCGACCCGTGGGAACCGCGTAGTGCGATCGGCGGCGCCGCGCGGCTGTTCGGCGCGTACGTCGACGCGTACCGCGGCCGCAACGACGATCCGTACGCGCTCGCGCTCGCCGCGTACGACGCCGGTCCGGGCACGG
Source organism: Vulcanimicrobiota bacterium (assembly GCA_019233415.1). Classification (GTDB taxonomy): domain Bacteria; phylum Vulcanimicrobiota; class Vulcanimicrobiia; order Vulcanimicrobiales; family Vulcanimicrobiaceae; genus Vulcanimicrobium. The sequence continues at coordinate 1,994 of JAFAMK010000194.1, read as the reverse complement.
TCGACTACTACCACGGCGTTCCGCCCTACACCGAGACGCACGAATACATCATCGACGTGCGCGACCGCTGGTCGCGCATCGTCGGCCGCTGAAACGCGCGCGCGTTATTTGAACGAGCGGCGCAAGAAGCTGACGACGCGGTCCCACGCGTCGGCGATCTCGCGCGTCGCGATCGTGTCGCGGTCTTCGCGGAAGAACGAGTGCCCGACGTTCGGATAGACTTGAATGTCGGCGGTTTTTCCGGCGGCGGCGAGGCGCGTCTCGATGCGCCGAATGTCGTCCTCGGCGATCTCGGTGTCGATGCCGCCGAAGACCAGCAGCAACGGCGCGCGCAGCTCGCCGGCGTTCTTGATCGGCGCGTCGCCGCCGTCGGGGAGCCCCTTCGTGATGCTCTGCCCGTAGAACGCGATCGCGGCGGTGATCCCGGGCAGCATCGCGCCCATGAACGCGACCGCCCCGCCGACGCCGAACCCCCACGTCGCGACCTTGCCGTGGTCGGCGTAGCGCCGCTCGTTGAGCCAGTCGCGGGTCATCGCGAGGTCGTCCTCGATCGTCGCGCTGTGGAAGCCGCGCGCGACCTCCTCGCCGCGCAGGTAGTCGATCGCGCAGCCCACGTAGCCCGCGTTCGCGACCAGCGTCGTGATCCGATGCAGCTCCTGGTCGAACCCGTAGATGCCTTCCAGGACGATGACCGCCGGGCGCGGTCGCTCGTCGAGCCGTGCGACGAACGCGGGCATGGGGCCGCGCGGGCCGGTGATCGTCGTCGTCTCGGTCAGCATCGGGGGATCCTCCCGTCGGTTGATTCCCCGTGCGGCCGGGCTGTAACGGGACGGCCGGAAGCAGGGTATAGAGCCGCCGTATGCCGCTTGCAAACCGGTCCGGCCCCACCGGGTTAGGCGCTGTGCCGTGACAACGACGTCATCGGGTTTCTCCGACCGCTTCATCCTGCACCGCGACCCGCACCCCGCGCGCATGGCGACCTTCGCCGAGGACGTCCGTGCGAGTCTCGGCTCGCGGCCGCTCTGGCTCTCTGCGAAGTACTTCTACGACGATCTCGGGTCGGCGCTGTTCGAAGCGATCACGCGGCTTCCCGAGTATTACCTGACCCGGGTCGAGCGCGATCTGCTCGCGACGTACGGGCGCGAGATCGCCGGCGCGCTCGACGGGCCGCTGGAACTCGTCGAACTCGGGAGCGGGAGCGCGATCAAGACCCGGCTCCTGATCGACGCGATCCTGGAGCGGCAGCCCGCGCTGACGTTCCACCCGATCGACATTTCGGCCGACGCCGTCACCGAGTCGTCGCTGGCGCTCTCGGGCGCATACGACCGGCTGCGCGTCGTCGCGTACGCGAGCGACTACTTCCCGCTGCTGCGCGAAAAACGGTTGGCGACGACCGATCGCGTCCTGGCGCTGTTCCTGGGCTCGAACATCGGCAACTTCGAGCCGCGCGACGCCCGCGAACTCCTGGAACTGCTGGCGCGCGCGCTGCGTCCCGGCGACGGCGTGCTGATCGGCTACGACCTCAAGAAGGACTCGTCGATCCTAGAGCTGGCGTACGATGATCCGACCGGCGTCACGGCCGCGTTCAACAAGAATCTGCTCGCGCGGATGAACCGCGAGCTCGGCGCCGACTTCGACTTGAATGCCTTCTCGTTCCGCGCGCGCTGGAACGACAAGCACGGCGCCGTCGAGTCGTTCCTGGTCTCCGAACCGCGCCAGCGCGTGCGCATCCCCGCGGCGAAGCTGAACGTCGACTTCGCGGCCGGCGAGACGATCCACACGGAGTCGTCGTACAAGTTCGCCCGCGAAGAGATCGTCGCGCTGGCGAAGCACTGCGGCCTCGCCGAGAAGACGACCTACACCGACGCCGCGGTGCGCTACGCGCTGAGCCTGTTCACCGTCGTCTGAGTGCGCGCCGGCCGCTCACGTGCGGACGGCGCGTTCGGCGGCGCGCAGCGCGACGTCGGCGGCGATCGCGAGGACCGCGGCCGCGA
>JAFAMK010000183.1 GCA_019233415.1 Vulcanimicrobiota bacterium | reverse complement strand
GACGTGCTGTTGGTCCTGCTCATCATCTTCATCATTCTCGCCTCGGTCGTCAAAGAGCCGAAGCTCCCCGACGCCAAGAACAGAATCAAGGTCCATCCGTCCCAGATCGTCGTGCTCGTCGACGAGAAGAACCAGGTGCAGATCGGTTCGAACATCGTCAACGAGATGGAGGCGAAGGAGCAGTTCCAGCAGCTCGTTCGCTCGACGGGCACTGGGCTCAAGACCGTCATCATCAAGGCGAATCCGAAGGCGAGCTTCGGGACGATCTTGCGCGTGATGGATGCGGCGAAGGCCGCGAACCTCACGACCTTCGGCCTGGCCAACCACATCGAAGGCCTGCCGGAAGGGCAGACCGGGGGCTAGACGATGGCGAGCAACAACGCCCCGAAACCCCCGGTGGTCACCGCCGAGCGGGCGAAGAACTTTCTGTTCTACGGGTTCGCGCTCTCGATCGTGCTGCACGCGATCGTCGGCCCGTTCGTGAAGTTCGGGAACACCCAAGCGGAGGAAGACCAGCCGCAGAAGGTGACCGTCGTCCGCGTTCCCACGCCACCGCCGACGCCGCCGCCCACCCCGACGCCGAAGCCGACGCCGCCGCCCACACCGCCGCCGAAGCAGACGCCGCCGCCGGTCCAGACGCCGGCGCCGCAGCAGCCGAAGATCAAGATCAACACGCTCAAGACGACGACGAAGTCGAACAGCGGGCCGACCGAGACGACGAACAAGTACACGACCGGCAACACGCAGGGGATCCCGCAGGGCGAAGGGACCGCCGCGCCGTCGACCGCCGCGCCGGCGACCCCGGCACCGCCGCCGCCGACTCCCACGCCGAAGCCGACCCCGACGCCGCTCTCGTGCGCGCGCCCGAACGTTCCCGCCACGACGCTGCACGCCATGGAACCGGACACGCCGGCGATGGCGCAACAGCAGGGGATTCAGGGAACGGTCCAGGTCATCGTCTCGCTCGATGCGACGAGCCACGTGACCGGAACGAAGATTCAAAGCTCGCCGAGCGCCGTCCTCAACCAGGCCGCACTCAGCGCCGCCCGCCAGTCGACGTTCCAAACAGAAATCCGCGACTGCAAGCCGATCGCCGCCGACTACATCTTCTCCGTCGACTTCCAGTCTCAATAGAGACTGGAAGTCTGCGGAAGCGAAAAACCTCTGCCTGTTGGCAGAGGTTTTTCGCTTCCTGATTTCCTTGGCGGGGAGCTGCGGTGGACTTACTGGGTGCGACTGATCAAAGAACTCCCAAATCCCTGAGCTTGTACATCATGTCGATGTAGGCGAGGAGCTGGGTTTCCTGCTCGTGGGTGCGGTCGGTGAACTCGATTCCCGTGCGAAACTTCTGAATCGTGTGGTCGAAGCGGCACCAGCGGACCGAACCGGTCAGGTTGAGCGTCGGGCGCGGGTCGCCGCGCAGCTCGAGTTCGAGCTTGAGCGCCTGCCCAGACGGAAGCTCGGTCTCGGAGAGCATCGCAAGCCCTCCGAGCCCGACGTCGTACGTTTCGGTGCGCTCCGGCTCGAACTCGTCCCCGATCGTATACGCGACGAGCAGTGGTGCGTCCAGGAGCCGGCGGTGCGAGCGTGCTTCACTCACGGTGCATCGCTTCCGCGCGAGCGGGAAAGCCTCCCCCGCGTGCGAAGCGTCGGCGGCGTGACGTTCGTGCAGGCGATGCTGCTCGCGGTGCTGCAGGGTGTCAGCGAACTCTTCCCGGTCAGCAGCCTCGGACACACCGTCCTCCTTCCGGCACTCCTGCACTGGGGGATCGACGAGGGATCGGAGTCGTTCCTGGCCTTCGTCGTGGTGTTGCACCTCGGCACGGCGCTTGCGCTCATCGTGTTCTACCGCCGCGACTGGGTCGCGATCGTGCGCGCGCTGGTGAAGAGCGTCGTGCGCGGCCGGCTCTCCGACGACCGGGACGAGCGCACTGGGTGGCTGCTGGTCGCCGGGACGGTTCCGGTCGGCATTCTGGGCGTTCTGCTCCAGTCCACGGTGAAACAGCTGTTCGCCTCACCGACGATCGTCTCGGTCTTCCTGTTCCTGAACGGGTTCGTCATGCTGCTCGGCGAGTGGCTGCGGCGCCGCCAGCACGCGCGCGCCGGCCATCCGTATCGCCGGCTCGAAGAACTGAAGGCGCAGGACGGCGTGTTCGTCGGGTTCGCGCAGGCGCTCGCGCTGCTGCCGGGGATCTCGCGCTCCGGCTCGGCGATCGTGGCGGGACTGGTGCGCGACCTGCAGCACGACGACGCGGCGCGCTACGCGTTCCTGCTCGCGACGCCGGTGATCCTCGCTGCGGCGCTGCTCGAGTTTCCGAAATTGTTCGCTCCCGACGCGCACGTCGTGCTCGTCCAGGCGGTCCTCGGCGGAATCGTCGCCGGCGTGACGGCGTACGCGTCGGTCGCATTTCTTACGCGCTGGTTCCGTCACAACGACCTCTCGCCGTTCGCGTGGTACTGCATCGCGGCCGGCGCCGTCTCGTTCATCCTCTTCGCCACGAAAGTGATCGCATGAAATCGCTCCCGCTGCTCCTCGCCGCCGTCTTCGTGATCATCGCCATCCTGTATTGGACCG